>CAMJXE010000003.1 GCA_946409645.1 uncultured Bacteroidales bacterium | reverse complement strand
GTTTCTTTGCTCATTTTTGTTGACGCTTGTGTCAACTTTTTTCAGCGCAAGACAGATTTTTCCACCACATCTTCAAAATAGGAGTTGGGGGTGAAGACGTGCTTAAAAAAAATGACCCGCAGGCAGTTCTTATGGTATGCAAACGGGTACTGATATCGTTTGAACGGATAAAACCGTGTCATTTCTTATGTATCAAAGACAATAATTTGTCCTTACAAATGCGCAGCAAAAATACAATAAATTTGAATACGAAAATAATTTGGAAGAAATTTTTATCACTTCCCGTTCCTGAACCTCAAATACATCGCCTCCGCCATCTCCTTCATCACCCGCTCGTAGAATTGCGGGTCTTCAAATAACTTGGCGAATGCGTCCATCTGCTCCATATAGCACTTTTGGGCGATTTCTTGGAACGCCTTGGGGAAGATAGCCGTAGCGAACATAGCGGCATCTGTGTTCTTCGCCTGCTTCTTCAGGGCGGCACTGCCTTTGCTCATCTTGTCATAGATGGTCTCCACAATCACACGGTCAGCCTCGGTGAACTTGCCCGCATACATAATGTTTATCTTGTCGATAATGTTCGCCAGCAGGTCGCGTTTTTCCTCCTTAAACGCCCCATCACCGCCTTTTTCCGCCTTGACCTTGTTCTGCCCGTGTTCCAACTGAATACTGCCGCTGAAGGTCTCGGTCAGTTTGTTGTTGATAAGGGCAATCTTGTTGGTCAAATCCACCTTCTCGTGCGGATTCTTGGGTAACAGTTTGTAGAGCAGTTCGGTATAGACGTATGTCTTGTAGAGTTCTTTATCAAAGGTACGAACAATCTGCGCCATATAAGCGTAAAAGCGGTTGAAGTTGCGGACAAGGAATCGCACCTTGAACTTATCCTCGACGGGCAAGGTCTCGTATGCAGCCATTGTGTTCTTGAACGCGCTCGCCAACTTGCCCATATCGGTGCTGCTCTGCTTGCTGGTGGAGTATATCTTATAGACCTTCTCCTCGTCGTCGCTGTTCCACAGGTGGTACTGCTGAATGTCGTTCAAGTAGCGGTACACCATATTGATATCCACGCCTTCCTCCAACACGGTGTCCTCAAAGAAGGGTTGGAACGACTGTTTGATACTGTCCGCGTCGTTGACGAAATCCAAGACATAGGTGTCCACCTTGCCTTCGTGACTGCGGTTCAACCGTGATAGGGTTTGCACCGCCTTGACACCTTGCAGTTTCTTGTTGACGAACATCGTGTGCAGCAATGGCTCGTCAAAGCCCGTTTGGTATTTGTCGGCGACAATCAGCATATTGTACATCTCGGAAGCAAAGAACAACGGCAGTTTGCCTTCTGTTATCTTCTGACCGTCCGCAGAGTTGATCTGGTTCTCGGTGTACTCGGTCTCGTTGTACTTCACCGTTCCCGAAAATGCCACCAATGGTTTCACCTCGTCATACCCTTTCTTCTTGCAATATTCCTTCATTGCAAAGTAGAATCGGACGGCGTGCGCCCGTGACGGGGACACCACCATAGCCTTTGCCTGACCGTTTATCTTGTGAAGGGTGATTTCACGGAATTTCTCCACCATCACCTCCACAATCTGATTGATGACAAACTCGTGGCTGTCGTGGTACGCCTTGACCGCTCTTGTGGCGGGCGGCTCTTCATATTCGGGGTTGTCCTCGATAGACTTGGCAATCTCGTAACTTGTCTCTATGGTGGTATAGAATTGCAGGACATCTAATATGAAACCCTCGTCAATAGCCTGCCGCATAGAATAGTGGTGAAAAGCGTCGTAGCCATTGGCGGTCTTGTCGCCGAAGGTCTCCAAGGTCTTGGGTTTCGGTGTGGCGGTGAATGCGTAGAAGAATAGGTTTTTGTGCTGCCCTTGTGTAAGCAAGGTCTCCATCATCACATCCATTTCGTCCTTCAGTTCTGCCTCGGTCTTTTCCTCAATCTCTGCCATTTCCCGCAACGCCTCGTCGGTGTCCGCCAACGCCGCTTTCAGTTTCTCGGCACTCTTGCCCGATTGGGAACTGTGCGCCTCATCGACGATAATGGCGAAGTTCTTGCCAATATGAGCGTCCAATTCCTTGTATATGAGCGGGAATCTGTGAAGCGTGGTGATAATGATTCGCTTCTTGTCGTTGATTGCTTCCTTCAGTTTGGACGAATTGTCCTTGTCGGTAATGGTTTCAATCTGTCCTTCAAGGTGTTCAAAGCCGAGAATGGTGGCTTGCAATTGGGCATTTAACACACGGCGGTCAGTCACCACGAACACGGTTTGAAACATCTCCTTATCGAGGTCGTTGTGCAGGGAGGCGAGGCGGTAGGTCAACCAAGCGATAGAGTTGCTCTTACCGCTGCCCGCCGAATGTTGCAAAAGGTAGTTCCTGCCCTCTGTCCTCGCCTTGGTGTCGGAAATCAGTTTCTCCACCACATCCAACTGGTGGTAGCGTGGGAATATGAGGTAGGTGCTTTTCTTTTTCACCTGCTTGCCGTTCACGAGCGAAATCTTCTCCTCGGTAATCTTGGAGATATAGCGTTGCAACAGGGAAAGCAGCATCTCGCGGTTCAGCACACGCTCCCACAGGTAAGATGTCGGGTAGCCGTCAGGATTTTCAGGGTTGCCGCCGTCACCAATGTTGCCCGCCCCGTTACTGCCTTGGTTGAACGGCAAAAACCGCGTCTTGTCTCTTTGCAGTTGGGTTGTCATTGCCACTTCGTAAAGGTCAACAGCGAAGTAGGCAAGGATGCGGGTGTTGAAATTGAAAATCAGTTCCTTCGGGTCGCGGTCGTACATAAACTGGTGCTTGCCGTTGGCAACGCTCTGACCCGTGAGTTGGTTTTTCAATTCCAAGGCGACCACGGGAATGCCATTCACCGACAGCACCATATCAATCGTGTTGTGGTTGTCTGTGGAATAGGCGAACTGCCGTGTGCATTGCAGGATGTTGGCATTATATCGGTCAACCAAATCCTGATTGAGGTTGCTGCTCGGCCTGAAGTAGCAGAACTTGATGGCGACACCTCTGTCTTTGATTCCGTTGCGCAGCACGTGAACCAATCCGTAATGGGCGACATCGGCTTGGAATACCTTGTAGAGTTGGTCTGCCGACTTGTCACCGTACAGGTTCAGATAGCGTTGCCACACCTTCGGTTGCGTGGTCTGAATAAACTGCAACAGAACGGGCATATCAATCGCCCGCTTCTTATCGTAGGTGCTTTGGTCGCCCTTGATATAGCCACCGTAGTTGAGCAAATAATGCTCAATGTCAGCCTCGAAGTTTTTTTCCTTGGTTTCCATTATACACTATTTTCATCTTTTTTTGTGTTTCATACTTCATCACATTGTACTCTATAAAACGCACCTCACTTCCATTTATACTGGTATTAATCTCATCGTGGGTCATGCCAATTTGTTCCATGATACAACATGTGAGCAAAATTTTGCACTTCTGAGTAAGATAAAGCAAATCTTTTCCTGTTGGTATATTATGTTCCTTCGGTTCATCATCATATAAATGAGAGTATTTGTCTCTTGTATCTTTAATCAAATCAGCATTCATGGTACAATTTTTCACGGCTTCGATGTCTTTAAAACGATTGATCAAGGCCTCCCATTTCTTGTTACTTACTCCAGCGGTACCCTTAAGAAAGCGTTGATAGTATCCCTCCAGCGCTTGAGCAACAATAATAAAGATAGGCGCATCAAAATCTCCTACATGCAATGATGTAATAAGATATCTCGTTAGAGTTTCTATTTTATCATATATAGAATGGAATCTCTTAATAAAAATGGGGATTCTTTCTTTAAGTGTTGTTATGGGGATCAAAGGCGTTGTGCCTGGCTTATGAGACGATGAAGCAACAAAGAGCATTTGGATAACACTATCTTCACCTTTTTTGCGAAAAGTTATTGCAGTCGGTTGCTGTTTGCTAAACAATGCCAAAGACAAAAACTGTGCAAATTCTTGAATGTAGTTGCTAAATTCACTAATGGACAAAAGCCTTTCTGAAACAATATCATACCTGGTCGCTTTCTTCGCTGAAAGTTCTAATTGGTTTAGTTTACATACAGTTCTATCTACAACTTTATAACGTATCCCATCGTCCAATTCACCCTGGAGAAACACATTTTCCTGATTGTAATCAATGGTGATCACACCCTTATTATAGTCGTGTGGAATTGCTATCATAGAAGCTTCTGTCCAATTTTGAAGATATGGAAATTTCACATTGCACTCATTGAAAAATGGTTCATCTAGAGAATTAATGTGAGCCCCGACTATAATATACTTGGCGTTATATTCCATTTGGTCCCCAACATTCCACCTACTCATATAAAGGCCCAAAAGGGTGTACTTGTTACCTCGTTTGTCTATACCCCATGACACATCAATTTGTTCTAACAAGTTGCCTCCTACTCTCAACTCACCTTGTATGGTTAAAACACAATGATTGTCCTCATCAATCTTCAACGTACCCTCATACTGCATGATATCCTCGGAAGAGACACCTGTTGGAAAAAACCAACGACCATAATATGTTTGCTTCTCCGTCATTTATTTTTTTCGTTGAGGTTGAATATGTATATGATAGAATTATATTATTTTATTTGCATCAACACTATATCCGCTTGATTTCAACTCCTTCACTAAATCATATTTCCAAGTTTCGTTATCTGTGGGATGATATATAATGCCATCCAAATCGCCAGGTTTTTCTACACCGTTATCCAACAAAAGGAACACTCTATCACGACCAAGTTTCCCCATAAAAAAGCCCATCTCAAAAACAACATTCTGTCTTGCACGATGTCTTTTTGAATTGTCATTTTTTTCTATGGGATATCCCCAATCGTCAGCAGTCAATAGGATAACAGCAAAACCGCAATTATCTGCATTACTCTCGAATTTTTCAATAATTGTTTTACCGTTATTCTTTTGTTCGTGGAGAATTATGGGGTTCAAGTCTAATTTTTCCAATATGCGTGCGACAGTTTCTTTTAATGCTGTATCGTGACCGTGTACAATAAAAATCCTTTTTGAATCACATTTAATAACGGTATTCATATCTTCTTTTACCTCACACGGAATAAGTTCCAATTTTTGTTTTAAATTGCTTAAATTCAAAATCTTTGCATTTAATTCGTCAACAGCAACTTGATGGAAATCTGTGAGGTTAGTGTACATTATTGGAACTCCTGCTTCATCAAAAGACTTTCTATATTCATTATCGGGGTTATCAAATGCTTGTTTCAAAAATTCACTCATATAAGAACGCCAACTATTAAAATCATCTTCGTTGAAAAACCGAAGAAGATGATTACCTTTAGTGATATAATCACTGATTGCCTTTTCTACTTCGCTTTTACTTTTTATTAGCATACTTTTTGAACTTTCCATATTATTTTTCTTTTAAAAAATTATAAAACTCGTTTCCCCGTCACATATTCAAATATAACAGATTTCTTGTATTCTTTCAACGCCTCAATCTTCTGCTGTTTTATGGCGATCAGTTCGTCAATTTCGGCGCACTTCTTGTCAAGGTAGTCGGCAATAGCACGCTGCTCGGTAAGATGAGGTATGCAAATGTGAAAGTTCTGTAACATAGGCAATCGAACAGAAGGAACTGTTGACTGGGCACTCCCTCTATCCATTTCCATACAAAACAGACTACTTAAAAAGTAGAACAAATAGTCAGAATTGATATTGACAAAATTGGCAAGTCTATATACTCGCTGGTGTACGGCGTATTTCCCATAAACGTGATGAAAGACTCTTCCAGCACCAGCACCATCCCCCGCCATTAATATTCCTTCACCTTCAAATGAAAACTTATTGCTATGCTCAACGATTGGTGAACGAACATAAAACGGATATGCTCCATCTGCTATCGCATCTTGCGTGTCTTGATTGCCAGTCTGGATAGTACACAAGAATTTCAATCGTATTTTATCCCACCCTTCAGGTATCTCCCCAATCCATTCTACCTCGCTATCCTTCATAGGCACATTGGGGTCAAGTCCTTTGGTGACGGTCTCGGTAATAACAGACTGCTTATAGCGTTTCAATTCGGTAATCATCGTCTCCTGCAAAGCGGCAAGTTCGTCAATCTCGGCACACTTGCGGTCAAGAAAGTCGGCAATGCGCTGCTGGGTAGGGAGAGGGGGAAGAAGAATTAGTGTGGTTCCAATTTTGTCAATATTCAAATTTTGGACAACTCCGCCTGCCACTTGTTGTTCAAATTGTAATCTACATAATGGTGAGATAAGAAGATAATACAAAAATTCTTTGGTAATACCTTTATAATTTGAAAAAGCGACCCAACCATCGTGAATACAACCATCTATTTTAAGAATATATGGTTCCCCAAAACTCATAGAGTTTGTCAGAATCAAATCATTTTTATGGACCAACCGAGTTTTGCTCAATCCTTCTTTAATGATTTTACTTTTGGTGGAAACTATGTATTTACTGCCTTTAATGGTATCACCAATCTTTATCCAATTGTATCCTTCATTATTGTCTGAAATATAATCTTCGATAGGTCTTGGTGAACCACCTCTAATAATAGAAACCGAATTTCTTGCTCTGCGAACTTCCCAATCACTTGGAATCTCTCCAATCCACGGGATGCCGCTGTCTTTATACTTCGTTCCCATAGACCTATCCCAAAATCTTGTTCATCAACTCGGTTTCCTTTGCCTCCAACTCTTTGAGGTGTGCAAAGATTTTCTCACTTGCCTCTAACGGCACATACTTGTAGAACTCCCTCGTGAACGGAATTTCATACCCTATCTTGGTCTGCTTCTCCACTATCTTCGCCTTGGGTTGGAACGGCAGCACATTTTTCTCCATATACGCCTGCACGTCTTCCGTCCACGGGATAATCTCGGTGTCCTTTTCGGGCTTCGCCTTTTTGTCGGTCTGCTTGTCGGATGGAAACTCCACCGTCACCTTGCGGTATTTGAAATCCTCGTTGTCCTTCACCTTGCTCTCCACCACCAAATCTCCATCTGTGTAGGTGTTATCCGTGAAGGCGTTGTATGCTTTTGTAATCAAGGCAATACAGGTTTCGTCGAACTCGTTGCGCTTGTTGCCTAACGGTTTCCTGCGCTTCACGCTGCACTTGCTCGCGTCAATCAACTGTACCTTGCCCGCACGCTCGGCGGACTTGTCCTTGGTAATCACCCAAATGTATGTAGCAATGCCCGTGTTGTAGAACATATCGTTAGGTATCTGGACAATCGCTTCCAACCAATCGTTCTCCAGCAGATACCCCCGGATATTGCTTTCGCCGCTGCCTGCATCACCCTTGAACAATGGGGAGCCGTTCTGAATGATGGCCATACGCCCGTTGTCCTTCAGTTTGGCGACCCCGTTCAGCACGAACAGTTGTTGGCTGTCGCCTATGGCAGGAAGCCCCGCACCGAAACGACCGTAATCACCTTTCTTGTGTTCTTCCTCCACCTTCGCCTTCTCGTTCTTCCACTCGATGCCGAATGGCGGATTGGAGATGATGTAGTCGAAGGTGAAGCCCTCGAACATATCGTTGGAGAGCGTGTTGCCGTGCTTCATATTCTCGGCATCGCCGCCTTTTATCAGCATATTCGCCTTGGCAATGGCGAAGGTCTGCTCGTTCAACTCCTGCCCGAATTCGGTTAGACTTGCGTCGGGGTCTATCTCGTGGAGTTTCTCGGAGAGACAGTCCAACATCTGTGAAGTCCCCATCGCCATATCGTACATTGTGGCGGTGATACCCTCGTCTTGCAGGTGCGCTTTCTTGGGCGCAACCAACAGTTCCGCCATCAGGTAGATAATGTCGCGTGCGGTGAAGTGCGCTCCCGCCTGCTCGTCGTATGATTCAGAGAATTTCCGAACCAACTCCTCGAATATGTAGCCCATATCGACGGCGGTGATGGCATCCAGCCCCATATACGCCTTCTTGGAACAGAACTCCTGTATCACGTTGTAGAGAATGCCGTTGTTGTCCAATTTGGTAATCTCCTTGTCGAAGTCGAACTTTTCCAAGATGTCAATCACATTGTTGGAAAAGTGGTTCAGGTAGGAGCGGAAGTTGTCGGCGATGTTCTCGGCATCCGACAGCAACCCCTCCAAAGTGAAAGGCGAGAGGTTGTAGAAGTCGAAACCTGACGCTTGGGTGAGGAACCCCGCTTTCACGGCGAGACCCCGCTTGTCGAGTTGGGCGTTGGTGTCGAGCACTTTCTGCTTGGTCGGTGCCAGCACATCAGAGAAACGCTTGATAACGCACATCGGCAGCACCACATTGCCGTATTCGTGGGGCTTGTAAGTGCCTACGAGTTTGTCGGCGATAGCCCAAATGAGGTTCGCTTTCTCCTGTATATTGACGGTCGTCCGTTTCTGCAATTCTTCGGTTGACATACGCTTTCTATTAGTGGCAAATTAATCTGCAAAAATAGCAATTTTGCAAATGAAAATGGCAGAAAACGCAATAAAAACTGCAAGTGACACCTCGTGTCAGTCACCCCGGCACTGATTTCCGCGCCGACGATTACAGATCTACTGCACATCGTCTCAGTAGCGTGCCTCCGGCACGCGCGCGGCCAGCGGGCTACGCGGTTTCGCGACGCAGCTGCGACCGCAAAGACGATAATCTGCGAAAAACATGCCCCGCAATTTAACAATTGGTCAACCGAATTGTTAAACGGCAAGCACAATCTTCTGGTTTCCAAAAGCAACCAAAATCTCACAAAATCCATGACAGGCAAGGTTTTTTGTTGTATCTTTGCGGACAAAGATTCAGTAACCGCAAAACGAAAAAACAACCATTATGGAAGAAAACAAACCTTTGGCACAAAACGGCGAAATCATCCTCTACCAACCCGACAGCAGCATCCGGTTGGAAGTACGAATGGAGGAGGACACTGTATGGCTCACGCAGGCACAGATGGCGGTGCTGTTCGGAACACAGAGAGCAGCTATCACAAAGCATCTGAACAACATTTACAAAAGTGGTGAAATCGAGAGAGAGACCACATGTTCCATTTTGGAACACATGGGACAAAATGGGACAAGGCTCTATCATACAACGTATTACAATCTTGACGCAATATTATCTGTCGGGTATCGCGTCAACAGCAAGAATGCCACTATCTTTAGGCGTTGGGCTACAAAAACATTAAAAGAGCATCTTTTACGAGGGTGCACCATCAACCAACATTTCCAGCAAGCGGAACAACGGATCGACAGACAGCTTCAAGAACACTCCGAACAGATTCACTCTCTTCAAGACAAGGTTGATTTCTTCGTGCGCACCGCCCTGCCACCGGTCGAGGGTGTCTTCTACGATGGGCAGATCTTCGACGCGTACGCCTTCGCGGCGGACCTGATCCGGTCGGCACGCAAACGCATTGTCCTCATCGACAACTACATCGACGATTCAGTGCTGCTGACGCTACCACGACCGCTTCCTCATCCTCGACGACACCGTCTATCACCTCGGCGCGTCCCTCAAAGACCTGTGGAAGAAGCTGTTCGCGTTCAGTAGGATGGAAATTCCAGCGGACGAGGTGTTGTCAGGATAGGGGCCGACGCTTCCAGCGTCGCATCCCGTATCTGAGCAGTAGCTGAGCAGTATCTGGAAGGTAGCAGCAAGCATTGTTGTTCGGTTGTAGGGGTGCGGTCAATCGCGGGCGCCACCCCGCCACGCACAACAAAAAAACGCGGGTGCCGATTCCTCATCGGCACCCGCGTTGGGGTATTCGGTATGTGGGGGATTATTTCACCTCCTCAAAATCGACATCTTGCACCTCAGGGTCGCTGCCGCCGTTGTTGGCACCGCCTTGCGGGCCTTGCGGACCGGCCTGTTGGTTGAAGCCGCCGTTGAAGTCGGCGCCAGGCTGTTGGGCACCGCCCTGTGCGGCGTACATCTTCTGGGATGCCTCGTTCCAAGCACTCTGCAACTCTGCCGTTGCGCTGTCAATGGTGGCGAAGTCCTTGTTGTCGTGCGCGGTCTTCAGCTTGGCTGCCGCAGCCTCGATCTTGGCCTTGTCGTCAGCGGGAATCTTGTCGCCGAACTCCTTGAGCTGTTTCTCGGTGTTGAACACCAAAGAGTCAGCGTTGTTCAGTTTGTCGATCTCTTCCTTGGCCTTCTTGTCGGCATCGGCGTTAGCCTCAGCTTCGGCCTTCATGCGCTTGATTTCGTCGTCGCTCAAGCCAGAGGAAGCCTCGATTCTAATCTTCTGTTCCTTGCCGGAAGCCTTGTCGTGAGCCGTCACGTTGAGGATACCGTTGGAGTCGATGTCGAAGGTGACTTCGATTTGCGGGATGCCGCGCATAGCTGCCGGAATGCCATCCAGGTGGAAACGGCCGATGCTCTTGTTCTGAGCCGCCATGGGACGCTCGCCTTGCAGCACGTGGATCTCCACAGAGGTCTGGTTGTCGGCTGCGGTGGTGAACACCTGTGACTTCTTGGTCGGGATGGTGGTGTTGGCGTCGATGAGCTTGGTCATCACACCGCCGAGGGTTTCCAGACCGAGTGACAGCGGGGTCACATCCAGCAAGAGGATGTCTTTCACGTCGCCACTCAGCACGCCGCCTTGGATGGAAGCACCGATGGCCACCACTTCGTCGGGGTTGACGCCCTTGGAGGGCACTTTGCCGAAGAAGTCTTCCACCACCTTCTGGATGGCGGGGATACGGGTGGAGCCGCCCACGAGGATCACCTCGTCAATATCGGAGGTCTTGTAACCGGCGTCGGCCAGAGCCTTCTTACAAGGTTCGATGGTGGCGCGGATCAGGTCGTCGCACAGTTGCTCGAACTGAGCACGGGTGAGAGTGCGCACCAAGTGTTGCGGAACACCGTCGATCGGCATGATGTACGGCAGGTTGATTTCCGTGGAGTTGGAGCTGGAGAGCTCGATCTTGGCCTTCTCGGCAGCCTCTTTCAGACGTTGCAGAGCCATAGCGTCTTTGCGCAAATCCACATTGTAGTCCTTCATGAACTCGTTGGCCAACCAGTCGATAATCTTGTGGTCGAAGTCGTCGCCGCCGAGGTGTGTGTCGCCGTTAGTGGATTTCACCTCGAAGACACCGTCGCCGAGTTCCAAGATGGAGATATCGAAGGTACCGCCGCCGAGGTCGAAGACGGCCACCTTGGAGTCGGACTTCTTCTTGTCCAAACCGTAAGCCAGAGCGGCTGCGGTAGGCTCGTTGATGATACGTTTCACATTCAGACCTGCGATCTCGCCGGCCTCCTTGGTGGCCTGACGTTGAGAGTCGCTGAAGTAAGCGGGCACCGTGATGACGGCTTCCGTCACTTCCTGACCGAGATAATCCTCTGCCGTTTTCTTCATCTTTTGCAGAATCATGGCGGAAATCTCCTGAGCCGTGTAAGAACGGTCGTCGATCTTCACTTTTGGCATGTTGTTGGAGGAGCGTTCCACGATGTAGGGCACGCGGCTGATCTCGTTGGTCACGCGGTCGTAAGTCTCGCCCATGAATCTCTTGATGGAGAAGATGGTCTTTGTGGGGTTGGTGATAGCCTGACGTTTTGCAGGGTCACCGACCTTTCTTTCGTTGTCGCCCACGAACGCCACGATGGACGGCGTGGTTCTTCTGCCTTCGCTGTTGGGGATGACGACTGGCTCATTGCCTTCCATCACCGCAACGCATGAATTGGTAGTTCCTAAGTCTATTCCTATGATTTTACCCATTTTTGTATGATTTTAATTAATATTACTTCATTTATTTTTACACAGTTCGCAATCGAACGCGTTCACTCTTTGCAACAACTGTGCCAAAAAACATGTCTATGGTTTTCAACAGAAAAGAAACTGCCATTTTGACACACAACCTGCCATTCCTCCCTAATCCCTAAACCGGTAAACTTGTAAGCCCCTAAGGCTGTAAGCCGAAAAAAATAGTATCTTTGCGCCCCGAAAAATAATCCAGATAATGGGTAGAGTAATGGCCATTGATTACGGACAGAAACGCGTGGGGTTTGCCGTCACCGACGAGCTTCGCATCTGCGCGCACGCCTTGGAAACCGTCCCCGTGGCGCAGGCTTTCGACTTCCTGAAAGACTACCTCGGTAAGGAGAAGGTCGATGTGGTGGTCGTGGGCGAAGCCAAGCAACTGGACAACACACCGTCGGAGTCGTGTCGCTACATAGAGCCGTTCGTCAACCGGTTGCGCAAGGAGCTACCGAAAATCTCCCCTGGCACCGACATTGCCCGCATCGACGAGCGATTCACCTCTCGGATCGCCTTCCAGACCATGATCGACATCGGGTTGAAGAAGAAAGACCGACGTGACAAATCGTTGGTCGATAAGATGAGTGCAGCCATCATTCTGCAATCCTATCTGGAGCAACAGGATATGATAAATTTAAGAAATTCAGAACAATGATATTACCTATTGTATTATATGGAAGCCCGGTGTTGCGCAAAACCGCCGTGGAAGTTGACCTCAACGACGAAATGCTGAAGACATTCGTCAACGACCTTTTCGAGACCATGTACCATGCGGAAGGCGTTGGTTTGGCCGCCCCGCAAGTAGGTAAGTCCGTGCGCGTGTTTGTGGTTGACTCAACCCCATACAAAGAGATCTACCCTGACCATGAGCCGTTCAAGGGCGCCTTCATCAACCCGACCATCACCGACCGTTTCGGTGACGACGTTCCTTTCGCGGAGGGCTGCCTCAGTCTCCCGAAGATCAACGAGGATGTCATCCGCAAATCCGACATCCACATCACCTACCACGACGAGAAGGGCGAATACCACGACTGTGACATCAACGGCATCTTAGCCCGTATCATCCAGCACGAGTACGACCACCTCGAAGGCAAAGTCTTCACCGACAACCTCTCGCAAATCAAGAAAATGGTGCTCAAACGCCAGCTCAACGACATCGCCGCCGGCAAAGTCCACCCAGCTTACAAAACGAAACGATAATGCACATGCGAGTCTGAGATTCCGGCCCCCTATCGTCGGCTGGAATGGTGTTGTGTTGATACGAAATATTATCCTTAAGCAGCCTCGAAGAGGCAAGACGCGCGAAGCGCAATTAACCCCACACAAGGCGTGAGCCGCAGTGTGAGACTGTAACAACTGACGACAATGAAACGAGTAATCCCAATAGCAATCACCGCTCTGATATTAGCTTCCTGTGGTGGAGGCAAGCGTGCCGAACAGAAGAATGCGCAGTTGGAGGCAGATTCCATGTTGACCTCCTATCACTACGCCGACTCTCTTTACGCTGCCTGCGGGCGTATCGATACGCTGGCGTTCCAAAACTTCATCAGCCGTGCCATCGCGTATGCTGAAAAGCATCCCGGTGACTCTTTGGCGGCCGATATGCTTTTCCGTGCCGGCGTGGGCAGCATGATCCTGGCGAAATCGGCAGACCGGAAGGGCAACATGGAGGCGCGGGCGCGGAACGCGAAACGGGCGCTTGCCATCTTCAACCAGTTCCAGGAGCAGTATCCCGAACTGGACCAGGCGCGCCTCTGCTACTGGCAGCGCGCCATCGTCTATGACGACATCCTCGGCGACTGGCGCAGCGCCGAAAGCGAATACCGCGACTTCATCAACCGCTACCCCAACGACTCCCTCACGCCTGTGTTCCAGCAATATCTCACGCTGCTGGGGAAAACAGAGGCCGAAATCGAGGAGCAGTTGGCGAAAGGACAGCAATAGCCATCGTTTTACCTAAATCAATATGAAAAGTATCCGAATTTTGACCCTTATGACCTTGATGCTGGCCATGTTCTGCGCCTGCAACAAACCCGATCCCATTGAACCCCAGCCCCCGACACCGGAAGAGGACACCACTGTGGTGGATGACACAGACAAAATCTACCAGTTCTCGGTGCTCGACGGCAACGGCGACAGCGTCTCCCTGGCACAATATCGCGGCAAGGTGCTGTTGGTGGTGAACACCGCCACCCAATGCGGATACACCCCGCAATACACCCAGCTGCAGAAATGGTACGAGATCTACCAGGACCGCGGTTTCGTGATCCTCGACTTCCCGTGCAACCAGTTCGGCGGACAAGCCCCCGGATCCTACGACGACATCCACGGTTTCTGCACCGGCAACTACCACATCACCTTCCCCCAGTTCGCCAAAATCGACGTGAACGGCGCCAATGAATCGCCGCTCTACACGTGGCTGAAGAGCAAAAAGCCCGGCAAAATCCAGTGGAACTTCACCAAATTCCTCATCAACCGCAACGGCGAGGTGGTGAACCGATTCAGTTCCGGCTACGACATGGCGAAAGTGGAAGAGGCTATCGAGGAACAGTTAGGAGAGTGACCCATCCTCGGGGCGGTCTCCCCTCCCCTCCCTCCCATTGTTCATAACTAATAATATCTTTTTTTGGCATTTCCGAAAGAAGTAATTACTTTTGTATTCTCATTTTATGAAATTCAAAACGTTAAATATCAATTATTTATGAATCACGATTACGTATTGGTTGCCGGTCGGTCCAATCCTGAGCTGGCGAAAAAGATTGCCGACTGTTTGCACAAGCCCCTCCTTTCCGTGGATATCCTGCAATTCAAAGACGGTGAGATCCAAGTCTATTACAACGAGAGCATCCGCGGACGCGATGTGTTCATCATCCAACCGACCTTCTCACCTGCGGACAACATCATCGAGCTTCTGATTGCCATCGATGCCGCCAAGCGCGCCTCCGCACGCAGCATCATCGCCGTGATCCCCTATTTCGGCTATGCCCGTCAGGACCGCAAAGACAAGCCCCGCACCTCTATCGGTGCCAAGCTGATGTGCAACCTGCTCACCACAGCCGGTGTCAGCCGCGTCATCACCATGGATCTGCACGCCGACCAAATCCAAGGTTTCTTCGAAGTACCTGTGGACCACTTGTTTGCATCCAATGTCTTCATCCCCTTGGTGAAGAATTCCGGTTGGGACAACATCAGCATCGCATCGCCTGACACGGGCGGCACGAAACGTGCTTCCACCTACGCCAAAGCTCTCAACTGCGAGTTGGCCATCGGCTACAAACAGCGCGAGAAGCAGAACGAAGTGGCCTCCCTGCAGATCATCGGCGATGTGAAAGACAAGAACGTGATTCTGGTCGATGACATTATCGACACTGCCGGTACACTCTGCAAAGCCGCTGCCCGCATCAAGGAAATGGGTGCGAAGAGTGTCCGCGCCATGTGCGCCCACGGCCTCTTCTCCGGAGATGCGCTGGAGAAAATCGATCGCTCCGTGCTCGACGAAGTGCTCGTCACCGACACCATCCCGTTGAAACGCCCCTGCGAGAAAGTCAAGGTCATCTCCGTGGCCAAACTGCTGTCCGAAATCATCCTTAGCGTCGAAGACAACACGTCAATATCGTCGCATTATTACGTATAAACCATGTAATGACACCTTGCTTTGCAACTTTATAAATGAAAAAATCCCCTCTCGCTCGAGAGGGGATTTTTTTCAGCCTTATTGGGTCACTCGTACCAAAGCTCCGTCCTTCCAGATACCGGAAACCAGTTTCTTTCCTTCGGCATCATACAGGGTGCCGTAGCCGTTGGGCAGATTGTTGGCAAAAGTCCCTTTGTAGGAACGACCATCCTGCATGTTCATTTCGCCTTGTCCCTGACGGACCCCGTCTTTCATCTCGCCATGATAGCCCCACTCGTCATTGAACAGGAAAATAAACGTCGGATTGAGCTTTTTCACCGTGTCAACATCGCCAAATTTTTTCACCTGCTTGAACTTCTCAGGATACTTCTGCACACACGGCCACAAGGTGACATACGCGTGGCGGAACCACGTGTCCACAATGATATAGTCAATGCTGTCTCGGCATAGGATGTTGTATATGGTGTCAGGATCCGCATAATGAGGAAATCCATTGGATGGATGATAATCTGAGAACATATAGAACAATTCCGGTTTGCGGCAGACAACTCTCGCATCTTCCTCCAAACTGTCGCTGCAGAATTTTGCGGCCTCTAAGAAATGAAGGCTGTTCAAATCGGTTGTGGACATCCAGGATTTCATTTTAGCAAGCTTCTTGTAATCGGTTTGTGCCTCTATGTATTTGGGAGCAGCAACGCCGAGCACTATGACCAACAGAACAACACTTTGTGCCAAGAACGGAGGATGCGACAACTTCAAGAGTTTATACACACCCTCTATAATAGCTGATATACCGTTCAAAGACAAGAAGATAAAAAATGGGATTATCGGCACAATATAGCGAATTCCACCGAACTGTTCAGGATATAAGATCAGCACTCCTACAGTTAGTCCCACATAGAACAGCATCAACAACCGGCCAATCTTCAGATAGAGGCAACCGCCGATCATCAACACGATGAGCAAAATACCTAAAATCCACTCTTTGGGCGAAATCTTCGACTCTTTGTCCACTGGCGCCTTCATGTATGTAGCTTCCGGAATCCATCTGGTGATGAAATTAGAGGTGTTGCTTTTGATTCGAACTTTCCAGTCTGCAACACCCTCCATATCCTCATTATTCGTCTTCTTCATGAAGTTTGTCTTGTAATTATCCGCATCAATATTCAAATGACGGTTACGTGCATCCCATGACATTTTGGCTGTGCCGACCCCGACAATGGTTATCAGACAGAGCAGAGCAGCCTTCAAAAAATGCCATTTTGAAGTGTCCACCGCCTCTACATCCTGGTTTTTCACCGCTTTTCTCCAACGAATCAGATCGCGCAATGCAAGAATGCCCAACCAACCGACCATCGCCAGAATCAGGGAGAGACCTATTGTGCGCACCAAGTAGGTATAGGCAACAAGCAATCCATATACAAAAATCACAACCCAAACCATCCAACGCCTTTTCGCGCCTACAATATCTTTCAGAACCAGCAAGGCCAGAAAAATGGCCAACATTGATAGGAAAATGAACAACGACTCGCTCATCATAATAGTGGCAATACGGAGCAACTCCTTATGCAGAGACACCAATATGGCCGAGAGAAAGGCAAGAATGGAATTTTTTGTGGTGATATATATCACAAAGAAGAACAGAACCACGCTCAGATACATCAAAAAGCCATTGGTTTTCTTGACCGTCTGGGTGGTAGCCGGGAAAACTTTAATCACCTTGGAGATAAACCAAGGATAACCCGGCGGGAAGTGAGAATGCGGTGATTTCTTAAGATTGATAATGTTGGTATATCCTTCACCCTGGCTCAGCGCCTGTCCCAATGAGTAATAATAAATATTGTCTCCATTCAGGTCAATTTTTCTGTCATAAAGGGCAGAATAATTGTGATTATAGACGAACGAAATAATCACCAACATCGCGCCAAGCACCCATTTGCTCTGGGAAAACTTGTCGATTAGCTGCCAAAAATTCGTTTTGGGAGAAGAATTCACTGTCTTTCTCCCTGTGTTTTTACTTTTTGACTTCATGATACTCCTCCTCTGTGTTCACCGCCCAGATATTATCCTTGGACGGAATGCCTTTCACGATATTGTTCACCGCCTCCATAGCCGTCAACATGGAGTGGTCCATATTGTTGTAACGATGTTGTCCGTTACGACCGATGCAATATAGGTTCTCAATCCCGTTCAGAAATTCCTTCACCTGGTCGAGCTGATAGTATGTGCCGAAGTATGAGGGATAAGCCTTCTTGATTTTCACTTGGGTAGCGTCAATCACATCCTCACGGTCAACAATGTCAATCTTCACCATCTCGTCAATGGCCATTTTGATGAAATCCTCCTTGTTCATACTCCAAAGTTCATCGCCTTCTGAGCAAAAATACTCCAGTCCTATGAACATGGTGTTTTTAAAGTCGGAGACCATGTAAGGCGACCAGTTGTTGAAGACCTGCAAGCGTCCCACCTTCACATCACGTTCCTGGATGTAAACCCACGTATCGGGCACACGTTTGTTGTAGGTAGCGATTTTTGTCTGGTTCTTGATCTTCAACTTTTTAACCAGCAATCCGACAGTGATAAAATCGCGGTATGGCAATTCGGCAGCAATTTTTGCCACATCTTGCGGCACCTCAATGCCTCGCAGGGCGGCCACAAGATCTTTGATCGGCATGGAGGAGAGGAAATAGTCGCAGGGCTGATTCTCCGTCACACCATCTTTGCATACATCCACGGAAACGACACGCCCGTTTTCCACATACACACTGGTCACTTCGCTGTTGCGGACCACCTCGCCAGACTTGTCTTGCACATCTTGAGCCACGGTCTCCCAAAGTTGTCCGGGGCCGAACTTCGGATAGATGAACTGCTCTATGAGAGAGGTTTCCACCTCCTTTTGGGAAATATCCTTGGAAGACTTAAACCGCTTGGTAATCATATCTTTGAGAACAGCCGCCACAGACAGCCCTTTCACGCGCTGTGACCCCCAATCGGCGCCGAGCTTGGAAGGATGAACGCCCCATACCTTCTCCGTGTAATCCTCGAAAAACATACTGTACAAAGGTTTTCCGAAGCGATTGATATAGAAATTCTCTAACGAGTCCTCCTTTTTCTTAAACAGAGATGCATTTACATATCCGCAACCTGCCTTGATGGTACGCCAAAGGCCCATATTGGCAAATGTCTGGAACTTCAAAGATATGGGATAATCGAAGAACTTGCGCAAGAAAAAGATGCGGGAGACACGCTCGCGGACCAACATCACACGATCCTCCTTCTCCGGATCGGGACCCTGAGCGGCTAACTCCTTTTGCTTGTGCAACATGATGTCATCGAACGAGGGAGAGCCCTGCAACGGCATCACCTCGTTCCACCAATCCATGACGACCGAACTTTTCGAAAAGAAACGGTGGCCGCCTATGTCCATTCTGTTTCCTTTATAGTTGACTGTCTGTGAAATACCGCCCACATTTCCCTCCATTTCATAAACTACAGGGTGGATGTCAGAATGTTTGAGTAATTCGTATGCGGCTGTGAGACCAGCAGGGCCTCCGCCGACAATGATGGCTTTTTTCATATCGATTGTTATTTATTGGCTTTAAACAGTAAGAATTTTCTGGCGAAGAAATTCCAAAAGAAGACGATTATTGTGGAAATAATCTTGGAAAGCATATAGTGAATGCCCATTTTATCCGTGCAGAGATACATAATCAAGGCGTTGAGACCGAGACCGATAACCCCGATAGCCGCGAACACGATGAATTCCGCCCATCGGCTACCCATCGTGCGTTTATTGAAGACCCATGAAATACTGAGCAAATAATTGGTAATCAATCCCAAAATGAACGAGATAGTAGCGGAAACAAGATAGTGAACACCGAAAACCTCGGTGAGCAACACCAGCACCCCATAATCCACCACAAAAGCGGCACCACCTACAAAACCATATCTGAACAGCTGTATTAAAAGGCTATCCGTCTCACTCATAAATATTTTTTCGAGCCATTTGCGCATCACAATGATTTTTATGAATTCCTACACAGAAAACAACAACTTATAAAAATGCAAAAATACAATTTTTTGATATATCCCGTCCACTGTGTACGAGAATAAAAAAAAGACAGTGTCCAGGCACTGTCTTTTCACGTGATTCCGTTGCGACTCGAACGCAAAACCTGCTGCTTAGAAGGCAGCTGCTCTATCCAGTTGAGCTACGGAACCATAGGCTTCCGCCTTGTCGGGATAGCAAGATTCGAACTTGCGACCTCCTGCTCCCAAAGCAGGCGCGATAACCGGACTACGCTATATCCCGTCTTTCAGGCTGCAAAAGTACATTTTTTTTTGAATCCAGCCTTTTCTATAAGTCAATTTTATAGCACTTATAATCAATAAATTACAACACGCGGCGCCAAAACAATCCTTTTTACAAGCATTTTTTTCGCATATTTACGCATTTTCTTTCGCATTGTAGGCATGCGATTCGGGCGGGCGTATGCGATGCGCCCCTATCATGTTTGTTTTTTGATTTCGAAAATCTGATGCTCAATCCCATGTTCCCCCAAAATCGATCGTACGCGCGTCTCGTCCGTGTCGGAAATGAACACCTGCCCGAAATGCTCATTCCCCACCATGTTCAGCAGCTCTGTGATACGCAATCGATCCAATTTGTCGAAAATGTCATCCAAAAGCAAGATCGGCTTGCGCTTGTTGTAGGCGAAGGCGTAATCGAACTGCGACAGCCGCAATGCCAACGAGAACGACTTCTGCTGTCCCTGCGAACCGAAATGCTTCACTGGCTGACCATCTATAGTGAAATCATAGTCGTCTTTATGCACCCCGAAAGTCGTGAACCCGCACTTCGAATCCACAGGAAAACTCTTCGACAAACCCTCCTCATAACCAGTCTCTAACAACGCCGAATTGTAGCGGATATCGACCTCCTCCACCCCACCCGACAAGCGCCGATAATGCTCCAGAAACATTGGACGGATGTCTTCTATGAACTGTTTGCGCCGTTCATAAAGCTGCACGCCATCCGCCATCAACTGGTAGTCAATCACCTGTAAAAGAGAAAGATCCGCATGACGAATCTCCATCTGTTGGCGCAAAACGGCATTTCGTTGCAAGAGCAACTTTTTGTAATGGATCAGATGCTGGAGATAAATCTTGTCGAACTGCGAGATGATTTTGTCGAAAAACTTCCGTCGCACCTCGTTGCCATCGTTGATGATGTCGCTGTCGTAAGGCGAGACCATCACCACGGGGAAAAGCCCCACGTGGTCGCTCAGCCGTTCGTATTCCTTCTTGTTAGCCTTCAACGTCTTTGCCCCGTTCTTATAGACACAGCTCACCTGCGTGCTGTTCCCCGATTCCTCGTCGGCAAAATCGCCGTGCAGCGCGAAAAAATCCGTCCCCAACTGCACCGAACTCACATCCTTAGCCGAAAAGCAGCTCTTCCCGAACGACAGATAATGAATGGCATCCAGCAGGTTGGTCTTTCCGCTGCCGTTCGCTCCCACGATGCCGTTCACGTTGCTGTTGAACGCGAAGGAGGCTTCAGTGTAGGATTTGAAATTGGTGAGTTGTATGGATTTGAGGTACATAGAGAGGGGTTAAGGGTTAAGAAAGTAGAGACGCAAAATTTTGCGTCTCTACAATTACTCATTACTAATTTCTAATTACAAATTATTTCAGTCCCAACACATCCAGTCCCTGATTGAAACGAATGTCTCTCGGGATACCGGACTTGTTGATGCGGTCGAGGTCGTTCTGAAGGTCGGCTTTGATGATGCCGTTGTCTTTGCTATATTGGGCGGCGAACTCGAAATCGCCTTCCGCCTGGGTCTTGAGAATCAGCGCGATCCAGCCTTCCATAGCCTTGCGAGCCTTGTCGTAATTGATATGGTAAGTTCCGTTGCCGTTACGGGTGAACGCACCGTTTTCGAAGAGGTAGTTGTAACACATCATGTTAGCGATACCGTGGGCCTCGGAAGCGCCGAAACGCACGGAGCGCAACAAACCGACGATATAGGTGGTGATGGCGTCTTCCACAGAAATATCGGTAATTTCGCCTTTGTCAATGAGGTTCAGCACGAGGTTCAGGCCCACGATGTCGGCTTTAGCCTCTTCCCAGCTGGAGTTTTCGGTTTGCATAGCTTCGTCCACAGAGCCCTTGCCGTTGATGGTCTGCTTCACGCCCAAGCCGTGTGCCACTTCGTGGAAAGTCACATTCCAGAAGAAAGCGTCGAAGGTGATGTGGTTCTGCTCAGAGGGCTCAATGATGATTTCGCCGATGGGCTTCATGATCTTGTCGAACTTGGCCTGCATGGCGTTGCGCAGCTGGAAGCGGCGGGAGCCCTTCTTGGCCTGCACGTTGTCGTCGTTGGGCAAGTTGATGGCGATGGTCTTGCCTGCCGCGTTGCAGTCGCCGCCATAGAACACCACATCATAGAGATTCATGTCGCTGGAAGTGCCGGGGACATATTGTTTGTGTGCAGGGTCACAGGGCAGTTCGCGTTGCAACTGCGGCAACATCTGCACGAACTTGTCGAGCTTGGTACTGGCCGCCACATCTTTCACGAGGACGAAAGCCTCCCAAGAGGTCTTCACGGAGTTAAAACCATCGTCGTAGTTCTCGATAGGACCGAACACGAAGTCTATATTGGAGCCACGAAGATCCATCCAAGCCATGTCGCTGGGATAATAATCGTTGGTCTGCAACGATTTCTTGCGCTCCACGAGGTATTTCTTCATAGTGGGATTGTCGGCGATTTCAATAGCCTGGTCGAGCAGCTCGCACACTCTGTCGAGTTTCTCTTTGTAAGCCTCATAATAGCCGACAGTGATCAATTTTCCATTCTCGTCACGTTTGAGAACAGTATAATGAGAGGATTTCAACGGATCGTCGAAAGCGTCATATTCCTCTTTCGTAATATCTTGCGGATAGTACTTGCCCATTACGGGACGCGCGCCGAAGCCCGGCACGAAAGGTTTCTCCTCGTCCAGACGATCCCACGGACCGTAGTTGATCATCGCATAATCCTTCATCCACGGATCGGAAATGGTGTCGAGGATGCTCTTGTCTCCAAAAGTCTGTTCCCAGAAAAGGTCGTCCATGATTTGTCCGATCTCAAAGAAGATGGGAAGCAGTTTCCGCTCACTGTCGGTCAGTTTGGAAAGATCCGCAGTAAGGTCGAAGTAGGCATATTCCTCCACTTTCTGCTGGAGTTCACTCTTCGATTCCTCATTGGGGGTTTCCGATTTTTTGTTCTTGCATGAAGCAAACAGGGCGATGCAGGCAAGCATAACCATAATGGTGGATAATTTTTTCATATAAACAGATTTAAAATTAAACTCATAAAAACACGAGGGCAAAAATACAATATTTTTAATGTAACTTTGTCCTCTTGTTATACACATTTTATCAACCGTCAATGACAATGGAAGAAAGCCTAATCAGAAAACGGCCACTTTGCCGCATTGTTTCAGAAAATCCGTGATGGTTTCCTTGGCTTTCTTTTCAGCTTTGCTTCGATTTTCAGGTGTGTTATAACGCAGCTTTATCTTATTCTCCACCCTTTGTATCAACGGTTTAGCATCGAACTGCACAGCATTTTCCTCGGTCTCGCTGTCCGACTTGAACCACGATGAGAGGGTGGACTGGGTAAATTCGACATCGGGGAGACAAACCTGTACAGTATCGGTGCCTTCAATGGGATGATACTGCACTTTGTCGAGATCCATAGTGAGACTCACCTGTTGACGGAGAATCTGCACACAGTCATGTTTGCGTTTGAAGAGTCCGTTATTATGACCTAACACAGAACTACCGATGCCGCTGCCATAGAAAGCATCTTTCGCGTAATCTTCTGTGACTGTGGTATATAGATACAACACTCCGATGGGACGCGTGGCCTCAATAACCGCTGGAGTGTCCTTGAGGGTGAGTTCTTCGCTGTCGGTTTTATGCGTGATTTTGCTGAAAAGCGTCACTCCCGCGATGAGCAGGATGACGAGGATGGCATATTTGATGTATTTTTTGTCCATTGTTTCTTTCGTTTTGTTTGTTCCCACACTGCGCTTCGCTTGTGTGGCTTGTTCGTTCCCCACACTGCGCTTCGCTTGTGTGGGGTTAATTGCGCTTTGCGCGTCTTGCCTCTCCGAGGCTGCTCAAGGAATATATCTAAATGAATATGGGGTGTAGTCCGATGGCGGTGAGGAGGGAGGTGAAGACGGCTTCGGTGTTATGGGTGAGTTCGTTGGCGAGTTGCTGCTGGAGCTCTTTCTCTTGGTTGAGGACATCCTCAAAAGCCATGCTCTTGATCTGCTGGATAGTGGTTTCGCCCACTTTGTCGCGCAAACCGGTGGAAAGCGTGACAATTTCGTCGGAGTTAGTGACAGGGTTATAGGATTTGTCTATGATTTTCGGTTTGGGCAGACGTATCTGCACGGAATCACCTCCAACGAACGTTATATCACTCTCTTTCAGCTCGTTAAGGTCAATACCATAGCGGATAGTCACATCCACGGGAATCACGGCCAACCGCTTACCGAGTTTCCATTTGGAAGGGTTCAGCGAGGCAATGTGAGTCTCGGAATCATAGACACCCATCTTGCGGATGGTCACCTCGGTGGTGGCAATCTGCGACTGCGACTGCAGTACGCCGAGGATTTCGCTTTTCTGCGGCATCACCTTCTCCGGTTTCTTCACCGGCCAGAGCAATGCGACCATTAGCACTGCAACACTTGCTGCTAACATAATCCAATATTTCCGTTTCATTACATTACTATTATTCGACTGCAAAGATAGAAAAAATGGGGATTGGTTTAAAAATGAAATTTGACGGTCTCGCACGCGCAGGTCTTTTATTCACATCAAACGGGCGCAGCCCCACTGCCAAGCCCATTCATTCTGAATTCTGAATTCTGAATTGGTTAATCGCGGAGGCAGCGGACAAGAAAAACATCACGAAACCGAAGAGGAGCACCACAGCGGTTCCTCCTCCCAATCGTGCGGGAAACCCATGGCGGCAACATCAACGATAGAATTATTTCGCAAAAGACCAACTATATCTGTTTTTAATGAATTATCTGAGGAGATATTGTTTGTCAAGTACAGAAGACAACATAATATTGCATACAGACGATTGGGGAAGATATTGGAATTATCTATCCAAGAAGAACGCATCATTTTTGATTTCGGTAACTGTGGTTTTATGGGATAAACTCTATTCCAAACCCTTGCATGATGGGCACAACAGTTGCGCAATGCAGACAAACTTGCTATCCAACTCTCAAGAAAAACATGTTGCGGCACATTAAAACCTCTCGCCACCGCTTTTTTGACAGGGTTGTCCTTGAAATTACTGAAGAGTTTGCCCAACGTGCCGAATGATACCACTTCAAGAGTTTTCCATGCGGGCGGCATATTTGGACTGTCATATTTGTCAAAATGCTCTTGAATGAAATCCTCTTTGGTCCTTGACAATTCAGCCTGAATGCTGTGGACACATTCTTCGTGGATTTGAATATTCTTGAAAAGGCTGGCGTCCATAAACCAAAACGGGCCATACTTTATAGAGAAATTTTGTATAATGCTTGTTCTCAACGCAATTTCCACAGACTGAATGGCTGAGAAGACGATTCCTCTCAAACTTTTATCAAAATAGTATAGTTTCACGACATCGCCAAACAATTTCCCAGGTTTAAATATATGGTTCGTTTTGTCCGCCTCGTATGGTCGCAGATAATTTGCAAAGCGAAAGTAACTGATAACGGACAAAACTTTTGCCGCAATTATTTCATTTTCAATAATCAGTCCACGTTCTTTTAATTGCGAAATTTGGGACTCTATGCTCAAAGGTTGTTTGTTGTATATCATATTGTATAATAGTTTGTTTTTCTGGTGATTATAAACAAAAGTTCCACCCTGGTTCGCTGGACTTACGTCTTGTAGCGTGGTGGAAACTGTCGTTGCAAAAATACACTTTTTTTAATATCAAAACATTATTCGATAATTTTTTTTTGAAAACGCAAAACATTTGCAATTCACCGTTGACCGTTCACCGATGATCTACGGTTTGCGATTTGCGGTTTGCGATGTCCGTAGGGGCGAATGATTATTTGCCCCTACTCCTCATAACCTCGCTCTTCGCAAGCCTTAAATCGCAAATTGCAAACAATCATGCGCACACGGGTGCGGGCATCAGCCTGGCGCAGTGATTGATGATGTCGTTGGCATTGGCGAAACCGGCATCACAGACTCTTTTGTCCTTGTTTCCATCGTAGCCCATGGACAGATGCATGGTATTGTAGCCTATATTTACAGAATTAAGCAGCTTTCGGTCGCGCTTGCCGGCCTCTTCCTTGTATTTTCGAATGTCGGGACGTCCTTTGCGTTTGGATATGCCAAACAAAGCATCGAGGGCAATCAAGCAACCTGTCCATAGGTAGTCTCCTGCCGCCTTGATGTATTTGCTATCCGTATAGCTTTGCAGTTCCGGGTCATAGTTCGCCTTTTTGATGACCTCTTCCGCGTTGGCCACGTATCTCCGGGCTTCTTCAATAGGATCTTTCTTTTCCATAATCTTTTATCTTCAGGCTGCAAATATACTACAAAAGTCAACCTCTGTCAAGACTTTTGGAATATTTTTTACAAACTGAAAATCAATGCATTGAGTTTTTGTATTGTAATGATTTAACAATTAATTGTTAATATTGTTTTTCAATTTCGCAAGATTTGGCACCCGTTGTGAGTGTTTGTGAATTTGACCGCGTGTAACCGTAACGTACGCTAACACCTCAGCCACGCAAATCTCCACAAATCAACCATGAACACCCACAAATATTCATCATTCATGATTAAAAAGGGCGCAGCCCCGGCCACGCCCAAAACCGCGCTAACTTCTATCTACCAACTGCATGCTAACTGCTCACGCGCAGACAACCTTCGGCAGCAGCGTCGCGCAATGGTCGATGATGTCATTGGCGAGTTCGAAACCCGTGTCGCAGATTCGTTTGCTTCTGTTGCCGTCGTAGCCCATGACAAGATGCATGGTCTCATAGCCTATATTCACGGAATTCAGCAGTTTTTTGTCGCGTTTAGCGACAGCATTTCTGTACTTGTCAATAGATGGGCGGCCTTTACCCGTCCGCACGTGAAAAACCGTTTCAAGAGCGATGAGACAACCCTTCCAAAGGTAGTCTCCGGCTGCCTTAATGTACTTACTGTCTGTGTAGCTTTTCAGTTCCGGGTCATAATTGGCTTTCTTGATGACCTCTTCGGCGTTGGCCACGTATCTCCGGGCTTCTTCAATAGGATCTTTCTTTCCCATAATCTTTTATCTTCAGGCTGCAAATATACTACAAAATTCAACCTCTGTCAAGACTTTTGGAATATTTTTTTTACAAACTGAAAATCAATGCGTTGTGTTTTTGTATTGTAATTATTTAACAATTAATTGTTAATATTGTTTTTCAATTTCGCAAGATTTAGCGGATGGTGCGCGTGTTTGCAATATTGGCCAGCAAAATGAAATAGACACGTTATATCTTTTCCACTTTCGCACATTGACCCCCTATCAAAAACCAACGGAAAAATTCATGTGGCATCGTTGCCAACACTGAGCTAGACATCCGTTCTGCTCGGAAGTGCCTGCAAAAACCGAGATATGAATTGACCCGTGCCCTTGTTTTATTCAAACTTTGTGCTGGATGCACCTCATGATCCGATGAAAATTGCAGGGAAAGCTCTTTCATAGCTTTTCTGAAATTATGGCGTATTCTCTTGGAAGGGTATGTCCTGTAAGGAGCAATATACGCACCCACGAACAAAACGCCCCTGTGACACGACTGCAAATACACCTTGGAAGGGTGAAGTATGGCACACACTGTGTTGTCGAGGTAATCCCTGATTACAGGCACTAAGGACTTCAAATAATTCCTGTCCTCATGTACCACGAAAAAATCATCCACGTAACGTCCATAATATTTCAACTTCAAGGTTTCTTTCATGAAACGGTCGAAATCGGCAAGATAATCGTTCGCAAATATCTGGCTGGTCAGGTTCCCGATGGGCAGTCCGCAATCTCGCGGCGTGGTGAACAGACTTTTGTTCGCTGGCAACCCTTTCCAGTCCGAAAGGTTTCCTTTCATAATACAATTTTCCGTTGGGTCGTTCAAAATAATCTGACGCACAAGAAATCGAAGCCACGACTTGTCCCATCCTGAGTACTTACGTTCAATCAGAGAATCTACTTTTCCGAGAAGCAAAGGTTTCCGGATATTCATAAAGAATCCTTGGATATCCAATTTCAGCACAAAGGCTTCCTTGCGGTAATTGTCGGTGCAGCTGCGAATGAACTTCTGTAGACGCCGGATGCCAAATAGCGTACCCTTCCCCACCCTGCAGGAATAGGTGTCGTGGATGAATTGGTTCTCAAAAACGGGCATCAGCTGGTTGATGACATAGTGATGCACAACACGATCACGGAAGTTGGCGGCGAAAATCTCCCGCTTGACAGGTTTATCAACTATAAAACAAATGGACGGTGAGACTTTATATGTGCCATATAATATTTCCTCATACAGTTGATAGATGTTCCTTTCGAGGTCCAACTCGAATTTGAGGGCGTTTATCGTGTTGCGCTTGTGACGCCGCGCATCAACCCAGGACTTATAGAGAGCTTCCAACAGCCTCGGTTCGTCAAACAAAGACAATTGTTCCGGCATGGTTGACAGCATTCATCAACAGCCTTTCTCCAGCTGCTTTACGAAATACTCTATCTGGGTATTCACCCGTGTGAAAGCGGGTATTGTGAGCTGGTGCAAATCCTGAAGAAGACGCAGCCGGAGCCGTACCACATCCACCTGCAGGAACGCTTTCTCATACAATTTCACAACAGAGCTGCCTCTCCCACCTTGCGCAATACGGAAAGCAATCAGGCCCAGCTGGAAAGCGTCCTTTTTCAACTCCTCACCGACAGAATACTTGTACCCGCGCTTCATGTTCTCCACCAGCTTATACACCGATACCATACAGTCGTACCCTGTTTTATAGACATGCAGCGGATGGTTGTCGGTGAAGCGCGGAAGCACACGCTCCTGTGCAAGAAGCAGCAGTTCGCCCTCCTCCCTCGCATGGCATGGCACAGAGGCTTTCCACAACTCAAAATCCTGCTTTGACTCAAACGGCGACAACACCACGAACTGAGATGTATCGCTCTGGACCAGCAACCCTTTATCCTTCAATATTTTGGGCAATGCAGTTTGTGGAAAACCGAGATAGACCATCTCCGTGTTGATCACCTTATAGAGTCGTTTCATCAGGTGATAGTCCGCGATGTTCTCTGAAAACAGCAACGCCGAATGCTCGTATGCCCGATAGAAATTCCCGTCCCGAATCAAAAAGATAGACGACCGGTTATCTTTCTCCAAGTTGTAAATGTCTGCAATTCTCATTTTTTCAAAAAAATAAAACCCCTGTCTAATTATATCGCGGAGACAGCGGACAGAATAGGCGCGCGCCTTATTGTTGTTGTTGTCGCGTCCCACTCCCGTTCCGTCGTAGCTCAAGTTACGGTTCCACGCGTTGTTGTTGTTGTTCTCGGTAGCACTCCAGAACCACGCAACCGAACCGAAGCTTTTTCGCAGCCGCTCAAATGTTGCCTTCGCCCCCACAAACGTGATGACCCAGCATTTTAATTGGTCCAACAAATTCTGGAGTTCTCTGCTTTTCCCGCGCTGGAAAGCGCGGGACTCCTATTGAACCGGGCTGCCCGATATGATTTTTTTTGTGATGCACTCTTTTAGTTCCCGTAGGAATCCAAAACTCTGGCTGACAGGGGTTGTTTTTTTTATTTCTTTTTTCTGCTTTCCGCCCGCGCTATCGCGCAGGGCGGTTTTTCACAAGGTGATCAAATTTCCCTGCCCTATCGGGCTGGGGAAATTTGATTGAATCTGATTTTTTAATCGCGGAGACAGCGGACAGAATAGGCGCGCGCCTTATTGCAGCTGTTGTCGCGGACCACTCCCGTACCGTCGTAGCTCAAGTTACGGTTCCACGCGTAGTTGTTGCTGCTCTCGGTAGCACTCCAGAACCACGCAACCGAACCGAAATCGCCGTAACCATTGTTGTATAGACCTGCAGGAGCCGCGTTGAATCCGCTGCCATTGTTATACCAGTTCTCAAAACCGGGAGAGCAAGGAGTGGTGGAGATATTCCAGCCGAACTTCGTAGCCAATGCTTTGGCCGGGCAGACCATCAACTGGGGCTGGCTTAGAAGTTGGCTCCACTCGTCATCGCTCGGCACGTGCCAGCCGTATGGGCAGGCA
Organism: uncultured Bacteroidales bacterium; assembly: GCA_946409645.1. GTDB lineage: Bacteria > Bacteroidota > Bacteroidia > Bacteroidales > WCHB1-69 > F23-D06. Next base: position 54,029 of record CAMJXE010000003.1, on the reverse strand, counting down.
CCCCGAACACCACTGGGGTTGCTGCCACTGGAGACATTCTGCGTGGCCGCATACCACGTGTACAAAAGTCCATACTGCGCCCTGTTGCCGGCATTGCCGTTGGGATAGTAACACGCAGACCCTATCGGAATGATTTCACCGTCGGCATAGTGTGTGGTGCGGAGGTTCTCCTTCATCCAGCACTGCTGCCCGATCTGTATCGTAGGATAGACATTGCCGTCGTAGTCGGTGACCGTTTCCGCGCCGCCACATGGCTGTACATTGTACTCGGAAAGATCCAAAAAATCATTCTCCTCAATGGTGATATCTTTGCTGAAGACGCATCCAGAACCATCAAGCACATAAACGGTATATTCACCGGGCGATAAGGAGGAAAACTCATTGTCCGTGGAATAGGAAATGCCGCCTATAGAATATTTGTAAGGAGGATTGCCGCCCGTACCCTGAAGCTGCAGCGTGCCGCCGCTGAATGTCACATCAATGTCGAGGCCTGACCAGTCGCAATTCGTGTTCCCAGAATAACCGTATGTGATGCTGCGCACACAGCCGTTGCAATCTTTTACCGACAGCACATGTGAGGCTAAAGCTGAAACTGTAGGCAACTCGTTCAAAGCCACAAAATTCTCACCATCCACGGAATAGGTGTATGGTGGCACACCGCCAGATGCCTGCAACGTCAGATTGTTCCCGTTGAGGATGTATTTCATATTCAAAGTGGAGTTGGAACACCCTGTGTACTCGTATGCGGTAAATACCACAGGCGCACCTTTTATGGGCTTCTGCTCACAATCGTACACGTATGCGTAAAGCTGGTGGATGTCATAACCCAAACCCGAAGCAGGACTCCATATAGTTTGAGCCACACCGCTAGTGTCCGTGAATGATGATGTTGCAGTGACAAGGCCGCTTTTCGGTTCAAAATAAACAAGAGCGTTACGGATAGGCTTGCCGCCTTTCCCCAATACTTTTACCTTCACTATATTGCTTGACTGAGTGTGTGAAACGGTTTCGTTATTACCTTTGAACATGTGCATGGTATCAGGAAATGAATGATCCAAGAAAGGCCAGGAAATCTCGCTTGACCAGTTGTCAGGGATAAACTTATCCACGAATTTGGTTGCTTTGATATCCAATTTCGTATATAATTCACCTTTGAATCCTACCTGCCAGCCCTGATTGTCGTTCAGACCCCAGCAACCTTTCATTTTTGCCTTGAAACCCGCCTGTACGCGAGGCCCTACCACTGCGGCTAACTTCACATTCATATAACAGGCTGCTGAAAGAGTCAAATCTATCGATGCCACAAGATTATCAGTAACTTTCTCCACTTTAAATTCTCCTGTCTGGGACCTGTCAACAGAAAATGTGTTACTTTTTCCCCAATAACTGACTCCTCTGGTAAAATTGGCATCGGCTTCTATCTTGTATTTAACTTCTTCTGAAACCTCTATAGTGCCTTTGGCAGACAACGTGATTCCGCAATCCACCGTGAACGGAATCACCACCGGACCGACAGGGACGGCAAAAGGCACTTCGAGGTTGATGGGTTTCCATTCAATTCCGGTAAACTCCCCGGCTGCGGTTATTTTAGGTATAAAATCCGCTTTCAGATGGAGCCTTGCACCATAAATGCCGAATTTTAAACAGCGGATTTCCCTGTTTAATTCAAGCATTGGGTTGGCATCCAGCCAGAATTCCACATTTTCAAGTTTATAGCTGAAGTCAGGTGCCCATTCAGGTACTAACCATTTTAAAGTGCTGTCCGCATTATACCCTCTGTGTTGCGTGCTTCCACCCCGCAAAGAAGAACCTGGTGAAATACCGCCATTTGCGCCTCCCAAGTTCGTGGGAAGAAGATAGACTTTTTCTGCCCTGAACATCTCCGGATTGTCGCGCAATTCACGCCGGGTGGGAATGTGATCAAGGTACTCCACTCTCCGCACCTGCGACTCTTGGGGAGACGGATTGTCGGCATCATTTTCTCCAATTATGGCATCAAACTGTATCACACCGCTCTCCAACACATCGTACAACGAGGCCTGAGAGGTGTACATAGCATACGTGGAATCGTTGGCCATCGACCAAGAATCGACCATGCGCAGGAAACCGCCGTTAATCAGGCTGACCAAAATAGTGGAGTCACCAATCACGATATTCGGGTCGCTGAAAGAAATCACATAATAACCCTGTGCCATCTGCGCCGAATCACTGAAAATGATGTCCGTAGTATCCACCATCACCACTTTGTCACTCACGACCGTCTGCACATAACGCACGCTGATGTCATCGGAACTGGATCCGCAATTGTTGGTAAGAGTCCAACGCAAGCGGTAGAGCGAGTCGGTGCCGTAGAACTTCGTGTAATCTTCATTTGGGTTAGAAAGAAAACCGCCAGTGCCTTGCAGAATCTGCCAGCTGCCCGTCGCTCTCTCTTCCTTGTTGGCTTGCAGACGCACTGTGTCGCCAACATTAGCCGTGCGCGAGATGCCTGCGTATGCGGCAGGAGTCTTCAGCAACAGCTTCACCGGCGAATACTCTGGAGGACAATTGGCAGTCGAAACCGAAGCTCTGACGTATTGCGTCTGCTCGGGTTTGTAAACCAACAGCGTGTCAATGGCTCCGGGGATGTTAAACCAAGAGACAGTGTCGGAGGAATACTGCCACTGGATGCTGCCGTACTGGTAGTTGTTCAGGGTGAGTTCCACGCTGTCGGTGCCAGCGCAGAGGGTGCTGCCGGGACCGAGAGTCGGATGCCAAATGGTGTTGGTGTCCACCGAGCAAGGATCGGGCATGGTCACGCTGCCAGAGGGAATGTCCGCCGTGGTGAAGGTCATCTCCGCGCCGTAGGTGGTGCCTATGCTATTGGTGGCGTATGCCCGCACATAGTAGGTGGTGTGGTGGGCAAGGCCTGTGACATGCGACGTGAACGCACCCACACTCAAGTCGTTCTCCGTATGCGCATCCGCGATGGTCGGGAAATGGTGTGTGCTCCAGCAGACACCGCAGGCGGTGAGCTGCACACTGCCGTCGCTGGTTACTTCACCGCCGCACAAAGCCGACGACTGTGTCACTTCCAAAGGAGCGGAGGTGATGACGGTAGGCGGCATGTTCATCGTGATGTGGTCCGGAAGGTTCGCCCACACGGGAACCCCGTTCTCCATGGTCAGCACCTGGCCCGCGCTTCCTGCCGGCATCATAATCCATGTGGCCGTAGTCGCATCCCAGTACATGATGTCGCCCGTTTGGGTACCCGACATACTCGCCGGCATCTGTTCAGCCGTGATGTAGCCCGCATCATTGTTGAAGGCGCTCACATTCGTCGGCACTGTCGGAATCTCCGGTTTGTTGAGGATTTCTGCTGCGCCGGAGGTGGCGTTCCAGTCGGCATTCACCTGCGCGGGAACGTCGCTGATTGTGATGTAGCCGCTGTTGTTGGTCAGTTGGTCGGTCGAGGTCGGTACAGTGATGTTCACGGTCTGGTTCGTGTTCTGGTTGGCCGTGAAGGTGCCCACGTTGGAGCCGTTCTTCTGGATGGTTAGCGTGGCGTTGTTCACCGTCGGGATGGTGGGCTTGTTGGTCAAGTCGTTGTAGTTGCCGGTCGTGGCCACCGTTGCCAAATTCGGCTTGTTGGTCAATGAATTATAGTTGCCGTCGAAGAGAACTGGCTTGCTGCTTAATGAATTGTAATCACCATCAAACAGTATCGGCTTGTTGGTCAGGTCGTTGTAGTCGCCGCTAAAGAGCGTCGGTTTGTTCATGATATACTGCGGGCTGTAGGGATCGTTCTCCGCCCAATTGGCGGGCAGTTGGGTCAGCTCGCTGCTCGCGGAGTTCTCGGGAATCAGGAAGGTGTGGTCGCCCGTGGCGTCCGTGATGGTGACGTAAGTGCCCGTGCCATCCACCGTGTTCATGCTCACGAGAGGCGAGAAGCCGTCGCTTCCGTCCGCACCGTCACTTCCATCCACGCCGTCCGCGCCTCTGATCGCCTCTAAAAAGTCAGCCTCCGAGCCGACATTTCCGGCATTCAGCCAAATCTGGTACGCGGAGAGGCCGTTCGCGCCAGTTTCACCTTGAGGACCCTGCAAACCCTGTTCACCTTGAGGACCTTGCGAACCGGTTTCGCCTTGCGGTCCCTGCGGACCTGCTACGCCGTTAGTCACAGTGAACGTGGAAGTGTTCCCGTCAGTGTAGGTGATGGTGTAGATATCGATATTTCCCACCGTTGAGGTCGCGGTGATGCTCTGGATGCCCCGACCATCGTTGCCGTTCACGCCAGCGGCTCCCTGCGGACCTGCAGGTCCCTGCGGACCTTGTGCTCCGTCAACGCCGTTGCGCAAGATATAGGTTTGGGCAGGACCCTCGGCGGGTGTCAGCGTCAGCACATAGCCGGAATCCGTCGGGGTGACGGCGAATACAGGTACATTGCCTGCCTCGGAGGCGTACAGTGCATACGGCACACTCATCAGCTGCTGGGAACTCACAATGGTGTAGTCGGTTCCGCCGTTGGGGTCGATTTCCGATTTCAGGAAGTAGGGACCTTCACCCCAGTTCACCGTCGCAAGGGAGCCCATCGTGGCGTTGCCTGCACCGATTTGCAAGGTCACCAGTCCGTTGACGTTGGTGGTGACCGTATGGGTTTCCACATACACCGGGCTACCGGTGGCTGTGCCCTGCAGCACGCTCACGCGCACACCAACTGGCGCGTTTACCACCAGACTGTTGCTCGCGTTGCGCACCACCGCCTGATAGCTGAATTTCTCCGGTGACTGCGCCATCACCACCGAAACGACCAGCACCATGATTGTCATTGTAATTAGTTTCTTCATACGATTTATATTTGGTGAATAGTATTATTTTGGATATCCCCAGGGCTCGCTGCGCTCACCCTATATGGCTCAGGGCTCACTGCGCTCACCCCGGATGGCCCAGGGCTCGCTGCGCTCACCCTGGGTTGACACGTGTCGGGCCTGCAGCCCTCTTGGAATAGAATTAACAATCAGGGCAGCACCATTCCGATTCATCGCCGCACTATCTTGAACGTTTTCAACACCCGTTTCCCATCGAGCAGTTCCAGAACATAGGTCCCCGTGGCGTATTGTCCGATCTGGAGCACAGTGAGGTCGTCGGTAACCGCAAAAGATTGCAATTGCTTGCTGTTGCCGTCGTAGAGTATGGCGCGTAGGCCGTCGGAGGGAATCTCGAAGCCGTTGAGCCGCAAATGTGCGATGTTTTGCGTCGGATTGGGATAGACAACGGCATTCAGGACGATCTGGGGATATTCGTCCACCCCGACGGTCATAATCTCGTAGGGTTGCTGCACGCCTTCGGCCACGGATATGGAGCCATTGGTATTGGAAAATGTCTGTGTCGCAATCTGCCCGACCGTGTAACTGACACTGCCATAACTACTCTGTGCATCACCGCCAACGGGGACGATGGCGGTTTGCGCATCTACTGCTATTCTGAAAACAGCAAGGAAGGCGATTAACAAAGGAATCTGTTTCATATCATTCACTCTTTATATGCTCCCGATTCCCAAGCAGAGCTAACCATTGGCTACACAAAGACCATATAAAAAAAGCGCGGGAATCTGAACTCATCGCTCATCCCGCTTGTTCAGGCTCTCGCATTGCCTTCCATCCGAGGATAAGCAATGCCGAAGCCCACGCAGTAATGTATATTGAAAACGGATTATTTGGAAAATCCGCATTGTAGAGACGTTGCGCGCAACGTCTCTACAGAAATATACAAATCATGGACATTGAACATTGCCCTACCTTGCGGATGGATTTGAATTTGCGAGATTCGAACAAGCCGCAGATAAGACGTTGACTCAACGCCTTTTTATATGTCTGTCTCCCGCCCGCGAACCCGTCTATGGGCCGACGTTTTCAACGTCGGTTGTATTGCGACGCTTGGAAGCGTCGCCCCCTTGGGCTTCGGACAAAACGACACTGCAAAGATAACATTTTTTGTGTTTCGGAGTGTTGGTGTGAAAAAAAATAAGGCCTTTGCATAAAAAAAGGACGTAACGTTTCTGCCGCGCTCCTTAGTAATTCCGAATCAAGTATCAGCCATCCCCGCCAAAACCATACGCAATTCCCAGAACTCGAAATCATCGCCTAAAACCTCCCGCGCCGCATTCAACGACTTATCTTCGGTGTCGCGGAAATACTCCTCCATGATGTCGCATTTCTCCTTATCAACGAAATCAGTAGCCTCATAATCGCCATGCTCCACGAATCGCGCAATGTGACCATATATGGTAGAGACAGCCAACCCTCGCTCCGCAGCAATCTCCTCCGCCGTCATCCCCTTGTCAAGCATTCTCTTCGTAATCAGGTAGGTTTCTCCATTCGGCTTTTTCGGTTTAGCAGGCTTATCGCCCGACAAATCCATTTCAGCTGATTCATTATCAAGCATTTCCATTCCCGAATAAACCCTCACAATGTTGACAATCTCTCGCCCGAAGGCCTTGATACGTTTCGGACCTATACCCTCGATCTGCTTGAGATCAGCAATAGTGACCGGTTTTTCTTTCGAAATAGCCTTTAAAGTTTTGCTCGGAATGATATTGTACAGCTCTGCATCTTCTTCCTCCGCCTTGTCGGCACGCCAAGCGTTCAAAGCGGCATACAAGGTGCTTTTCTCCATCAAACCCTCCCTGATCGAACTCTTGGATTTAGACAACTTCTCTGCCTCTAAAAAACTGATAGACTTTGTTTTATAATACTCTTCCACGCTAAAAGCTTTCTCACAATTCGCCAAACAAGCCATCTTCACAAAGCATTCGTCTCTCAACTGTTTCAAAATATCCGTAATCTGCTCATTCACAGTTTTATTGTCCGTTTTGTAAGGAAGCCTTTGTAATTTGTCGGAAATCACTTGCAGATGCTCCTTGAAATAATTCGTCCCTTTTTGCAAACGCTCTTGCAACATGGAATTGTCTTCATAAAGTGCCGTTTGATGCAATTGCCAGATTTGGATTTCGAACTTTTTCCCCACACCCACGAGCTCTTTACTGCAACTGTCGCGAAGCCCGACAAGTTCTTGTACCATTTCACCTTCAAACAATGACCGATTGTCTAACACCACTTTGGCCAACTTTCCAATTGTACGATATATCTCTTGGAAATCAATCAGTTCCAAAATAGTGGTTAACTCATACTCGCTTCTGAGAAGGATCACTTTCTCTTGCGATGGCTCCCTTTCAGGCATTGTTTCCACGAAATAATCCACGAGACCGTCATTGATGAGTGCTTCCGAAGTGATTGGGGTTTTGAGGACGAGCCCTTCGAGGGAGGTGCAGCGACTGAGCGCGACATAGACCTGCCCGTGTGCGAAAGCTTGCTGCGCATCTACGACCAGCTTGTCAAAAGTAAGTCCCTGACTTTTATGGATGGTCACGGCCCACGCGAGTCGCAACGGAATCTGCGTGAAACTGCCAATCTCTTTTTCCTCGATTTGCTGATTATCTTCGTTAAGGGTATAATCCATATTCTGCCATACGACTGGCAGCACTTTGATGCGTTCGTCACCACACACAACCTCCAACTCACCCGTATCTCCATCATAGCCGGTCAATTGCCCGATTTTACCGTTGTAATATGCCTTCTCAGGACTTGGGTCGTTCTTCACGAACATCACCTGCGCCCCGATTTTCAACTCCAATTCCTCCTTTGTCGGATAGATGTGCGATGGGAAAATGCCCTTGACCTCCGATCGGAAAAGAAGACGTTTCTGTTCGATTGCCCGAAGCCTCGACTCATTGATTTCATCAGCCTGCGCATTATGTGTCGTCAGTGTGATATAGCCATCTGATGGCTTAAAATCGGGAATATACCGCGTATTCAGCAACCGTATGCACTCGGCATCCATTTGGTTGTGGCGGACCTTGTTGAGCAACGTGATGAAGTCGCGGTCCTGTTGTCGGTAAATGTGCTCCAGTTCCACGCAGATATATTCTGTTTTCTGCAACACGTGACTGCCGAAAAAATAGACCGTCTTATAGTAGGGCGCAAGAACCTCCCATTCTTCAGGTTTCGCCACAGGTGCAAGCTGATGCACGTCGCCGATCATGAGCACTTGCACTCCACCGAAAGGTCGGGAGGAGCGGCGAGCGCGACGCAACACGGCATCCACCGCGTCCAGGACATCGGCACGCACCATACTGATTTCGTCGATGACGAGAAGGTCGAGGGTGCGGATAATCTTCAGCTTCGTACCGCGCATTTTCTGGAACTGCGCGGCCACCTCTTTTTTGTTCTGCGAAGAATGAATCTGCGCCCCTTCAGGTAGTTGCGGTCCAAATGGCAGCTGGAAAAACGAGTGGATGGTTTGTCCGCCTGCATTGATGGCCGCCACGCCCGTAGGAGCCACTACCACCATGCGTTTATGAGTCTTTAATGGCAAACTTTTCAGAAAAGTGGTTTTTCCAGTACCCGCCTTTCCTGTGAGAAAGATGTGCGCATCCGTGTGCAGCACCAAATCCTCCACAAAATTAAGTTTCTGATTGACAAAGGATTTTGTTTGTTTTAAATTTTCATCGGTCATAATAAATTGTTTTGAAGTTCAACGTGCAAAGATACTAATTTTTAGGCAAAAGGCAATTTTTTTGTGGATCGATCTTTTGCCTAATGCCTGTTGCCTATTGCCTTACAACAAAAAAGGGACTCCCTTTCGGAAATCCCTTTCATATAACGATTTATGTAAAATCGAATTAACCGTTGAACACTTTGTCGAGGCTGACTCCGCGCACTTGGGCCACGGTGTAGGCGTCGCGCATTTTGGCGAGGGCACCGATAGTGGCTTTCACCACGCTATGCGGGTTAGAGGAGCCTTTAGACTTGGCGAGCACGTTCTTCACGCCCACGCTCTCAAACACGGCACGCATAGCACCGCCGGCGATGACACCGGTACCAGGAGCTGCGGGTTTCATGAAAACGTTAGCGCCACTGTACTTACCTTCACCTGAATGAGGGATTGTACCTTTGAGGATGGGCACTTGAATGAGGTTCTTCTTTGCATCTTCCACGCCTTTGGAAATGGCGGTCGAGACTTCGCGGGCCTTACCCAGACCATAGCCTACGATACCGTTCTCATTACCAACGACCACGATGACGGCGAAACTGAAGATTCGACCACCCTTGGTCACTTTCGTCACTCTGTTGGTGGCGACCACGCGCTCTTTGAGTTCGAGGTCAGCTGCTTTTACTTTCTTGATATTTTCGTTAGCCATAGTACTGATAATTAAAATTTAAGACCACCTTCTCTGGCTGCATCAGCCAAAGATTTTACTCTACCATGATACAGATATCCATTACGGTCGAACACCACTTCATTGATGCCAGCTGCGATAGCGCGGGAAGCGATTTCCTTGCCCACGAGTTTGGATTTCTCGCATTTGGTCACTTTCTGAGAAGCGATATCGGGTAACTTTGAGGATGCGGAGACCAAAGTAACACCGGCTTCATCGTCAATAACTTGCACATAGATGTCGCGATTGCTTCTGAAGACGGACATTCTGGGACGAACCGGGGTACCGCTAACGATCTTACGAATGCGGTTTTTAATCCTTTTTCTTCTATATTCTTTTTTATTGTAAGCCATAATAACAAATTTTGACGATTATTTTTCAGCCGATTTACCAGCTTTCTTTCTAACATATTCACCTTCGAAGCGAATACCTTTACCTTTATAAGGTTCGGGTTTACGATAAGAACGGATTTTGGTAGCCACCTGACCCAACAGCTGTTTGTCGATGCAGCTCAGAATGATAACAGGGTTTTTACCTTTCTCATTGATGGTCTGCACGGTGATTTCCTTGGGGAAATCGAACAGGATGTTGTGGGAATAGCCCAGACCCATGTCAAGTTGATGGTCGCCTTTAGCTTCAGCTTTGTAACCGACGCCGATCACTTCCATCTTCTTGGTGAAGCCTTGAGACACGCCGACGATCATATTGTTCAGCAGGGCGCGATAGAGGCCGTGCATGGAACGGTCACGTTTGGAGTCAGAGGGGCGTTTCACATGGAGGTGTCCGTCTTCAATTTCGAAAGTAATACGTTCATCGACATACTGTTGCAGTTCGCCTTTCGGGCCCTTGACAGTCACGATGTTCGACTTTTCGTCTCTTTTCACTTCAACCCCAGCGGGGATAGCGATTTGTAATTTTCCTATTCTTGACATAACTTTCTCCTCCTATTAACTGATGTAACAAATAACTTCGCCGCCAACATTTTGAGCTTTGGCTTCCTTATCGGTCATCATGCCGTGGGAAGTGGAGACGATAGCGATGCCGAGGCCGTTCAACACAGAGGGCATTTCCTTGGCGCCCACGTATTTACGAAGACCAGGGCGGCTAACGCGCTTGATCTCGCTGATGGCAGACTGTTTGGTTGCAGGATGATATTTCAAAGCGATCTTAATCGTTTTGGGCATGGTTTCATCCTCAAATTTATAGTTCAAGATATAACCTTTGTCGAAAAGGATCTTGGTTATAGCTTTCTTCTCGTTGGAAGCGGGGATTTCGACCACTTCGTGATGAGCGCGGATAGCGTTTCTCAAACGAGTCAAATAATCTGAAATGGGATCGGTATTCATAATTTAATCTTCTTCTTTAGGTTTACCAACTAGCTTTTTTAACTCCGGGGATTTTACCTGCGAGTGCCAACTCTCTGAAGTCGATACGGGAGAGACCGAACTGGCGCATATAGCCTTTCGGACGGCCGCTCAGCTTGCAGCGGTTGTGCATACGGATAGGGTTAGAGTTCGGGGGTAATTTCTGAAGCGCGATATCAGCGGCTCTCTTGGCCTCGTAATCATCGCCTTTCATGATTTTCTTCAGTTCTGCGCGTTTTGCCGCGTACTTAGCGACCATTTTCGCTCTTTTGATTTCTCTTGCTTTTAAAGATTCCTTTGCCATGATTACTTACTTTTGATTTTTAAAGGGTAAGCCAAATTCTTTCAACAGGGCCAGACACTCCTTGTCGTTCTGAGCAGTCGTCACGAAAGTGATGTCCATACCGTTAATTTTGAGCACTTTATCGATATCGATTTCGGGGAAGATAATCTGTTCGGGAATACCGAGCGTATAGTTGCCGCGTCCGTCGAAGCCTTTGTCGCTGATACCGCGGAAGTCGCGGATACGAGGGATGGAGACGGTGACAAGGCGGTCGAGGAACTCATACATGCGGTCGCCGTGAAGGGTCACGCGCACGCCGATGGGCATACCTTTTCTCAACTTGAAGTTTGAAATATCCTTCTTGGATTTGGTGGGAACAGCTTTCTGACCGGCGATGAGGGTCATTTCCTGGACGCCAGCGTCAATGAGTTTCTTATCGGCGATGCCGAACTTACCAAGACCTTGGTTAAGGCATATCTTGGTGATTCTGGGCACGCGCATGACGGATTTGAATCCGAATTGTTCTTTCAGAGCGGGAAGAACCTCATTTTGATATTTTTCTTTGTATCTCGGTGTGTACATTACTTAATCTCCTCTCCTGACTTTTTAGAATATCTGACTAATTTGCCATTCTCGTTCAACTTTCTACCCACGCGGGTAGCGTTTCCTTTAGCGTCAACCAACATGAGGTTGGAGATGTGCATGGGGGCCTCTTTCTTGATGATGCCGCCGTTAGGTGCTGCAGCGCTCGGTTTAGTGCTCTTAGACACCATGTTGCAGCCTTCCACCATAGCCTTGTTTTCCTTGGGGAAGACTTCCAGCACCTTACCTTGAGTTCCTTTGTACTCACCGGTAATCACTTTTACAGTGTCGCCTTTTTTAATTTTCAGTTTCATTCCTTTTTTGTTTAAATGTTTGTCAATTGGTCTTTGTCAATTGTATAATAAATGATTTATTGACTTGATTATAACACTTCGGGGGCCAAAGACACGATTTTCATGAACTGTTTCTCGCGCAATTCACGGGCAACAGGTCCGAAGATACGGGTGCCACGCAACTCATCGGATGCGGTCAGCAGAACCACGGCATTGTCATCAAACTTGATGTAGGAGCCGTCGTTTCTGCGGACGTGGCGTTTGGTGCGCACCACCACTGCCTTGGACACGGTGCCGGCTTTGACCTGGCCGGAAGGGATGGCACTCTTGATGGCTACGACGATTTTGTCGCCCACGCGTGCATAACGCTTCTTTGTGCCGCCCAATACGCGGATGCAGAGCACTTCCTTGGCGCCGCTGTTATCCGCAACTGCTAATCTGGATTCTTGCTGTATCATAATTACTATTTAGCCTTTTCTACGATTTCAATTAAACGCCAGCATTTGTTCTTGGACAAAGGTCTGGTTTCCATAATTCTCACTCTGTCACCGATGCGGCACTCGTTCTTCTCGTCGTGTGCCATGAATTTGGTGGAACGTTTCAGGAACTTACCATAAATGGGGTGTTTCATCTTGCGCTCGACCTTGATGACGATAGACTTGTCCATCTTGTCGCTCACGACAATGCCTTCTCTGACTTTTCTGTTATTTCTTTCCATAATGCTTTATCAGTGATAGGTTATTTATTTTCGTTCATTTCGCGTTTGCGCAGTTCCGTCATAAGGCGGGCGATATCTCTGCGCTGAGACTTGATCAGTTGGGGATTTTCCAGAGGAGAGATGGCATGATTCAAGCGCATCGTAACCAGTCTGTCTTTTTCCGTAGCCAGTCTTTCCCGGATTTCGGGAGTGGTCAATTCGTTGATTTCTTTTTGTTTCATACTATGTTCCTCCTTTTAGATTTCTTCTGAATAATCTCTTCTGACAATAAATTTGGTATGGACCGGGAGCTTTTGGGCACCGAGTCGCATAGCTTCGCGAGCGACCTCCAACGGAATGCCGTCTGCTTCGAAAAGAATGCGGCCGGGGCTTACGCGGGCGGCATAGTACTCAGGAGTACCCTTACCTTTACCCATACGAACACCCAAACCCTTAGCAGTGACGGGACGGTCGGGGAAAATGCGGATCCAGAGCTTACCTTGACGCTTCATCTCACGGGTGATAGCCTGACGGGCTGCCTCGATTTGACGAGCGGTGATCCAATAAGCATCCAATGTTTTCAGCGCGAATGAGCCGAATGAAATCTCGGAACCACGCTTGGTGATGGATTTCATTCTGCCTTTCTGCGGCCTTCTGTATTTGAGTTTTTTCGGTTGTAACATTGCTTTTGATGTTTTTAATTATTTGATATTACCGGCATCTTGGCGTCGGTTTAATTATTGTGATTTCTGTTATTGTTACGATTGCGGTTGTCGCGGTCTCTGCGAGGTCCGCGGAACATCTTCTTGCCGCCGCCTGAAGGACGTTGCTCCTTGGCTGCCTCGTTGGCGAAAAGATCACGCTTGCCATAGACGATGCCACGACAGATCCATACTTTGACACCAATGCAACCGTAGGTGGTGTGAGCCTCAACGGGAGCGTAGTCGATGTCGGCACGAAGCGTATGCAACGGGATACGACCATCTTTGAAGTGCTCGGCGCGAGCGATTTCTGCACCGCCCAAACGACCAGCAACTGTCACCTTGATACCCTCGGCCTGTGCACGCATCGTTGCAGCGATTGCGGTCTTGACGGCTTTCTTGTAGGTGACACGACCCTCGATTTGACGGGCGATGTTCTGAGCCACCAGCTGTGCGTCAAGGTCAGGGCGTTTGACTTCGTTGATGTTGATTTGGATCTCCTTGCCGGTGATCACTTTCAGTTCTTCCTTCACGCTGTCCACTTCAGCTCCGCCTTTGCCGATGATCACACCGGGACGGCCTGCGCTGATGGTGACGGTGACGAGTTTTAAGGTTCTCTCAATGTAGATTTTCGAAATGCCGGCTTTTGAGAACTTAGCATTTAAATACTTTCTAATTTTGTCATCTTCGACGATTTTACCGGCGAAATTTTTGCCGCCGTACCAATTAGAGTCCCAGCCTCTTACAATACCGAGGCGCAAGCCGATAGGATTAACTTTTTGACCCATACTTTACTTTATTATTTTTGTGATTCTTCTATATTTTCCATATTTTCCACTTGCACGTTCTCTTCGTTACGGTCGCCGAGAATCAAGGTCACATGATTGGAACGCTTGCGGATGCGGGCTGCACGGCCTTGGGGGGCGGTGCGGATGCGCTTCAGCATTCTGCCACCATCCACCATGATGGTCTTGATGTAAAGGTCGGCATCCTCGAGACGCTTGCCCTCATTTTTCACTTGCCAGTTGGCGATAGCTGACTTCAACAGCTTCAACAACTTCTCGGATGACTCTCTACGAGAGTATTTCAACACATTCATGGCGTAATCTACGTTCTTGCCACGAATCACGTTGGCCATAATTCTGGTCTTGCGCGGTGAGGTCGGATTATCCACTAATCGGGCCACGTACACCGTTTTCATTGCTTCTTTACGCGCGTTTGCTGCGTTTTTCTGTTTTACACTCATTGTTATTTTAGACTTTTATTATTTTTATATTTATCTAATATTCAACTACTTAACCCTTTAAAACGTACCTCTTTTGCGTACATTATCAAATTGGCGGCAAAAATAGTCTTTTTTTGCATATAATCAACACCTTACGATTTTTTTTTTCAACAATATTAACAAGAGTTGTTAACAACGCTTTGGGGCCATCTTCACACGGCAGCTTTCATAAAAAAACGCGACATCTTTTGGATATCGCGTCTCTTTACTTTTACGATTTTTCGAATACTATTCGGCTGCGGGAGTCTCCACTTCTGCGGCCGGAGCTTCGGTAGCCACACCCTCAACAGGAGTAGCGGATTTCTTGCTGCTACGACGAGTGCGGGTGGCTTTCTTCTTGGATTTCTCAACCGTGTAGGTTTCGTTGAAATCTACAAACTCGATAATGCACATCTCGGCGTTGTCACCCTTACGGAAACCGGTCTTCAGAATGCGGGTATAACCGCCCGGACGATCCATGATTTTCGGGGAAATCTCGCGGAACAGCTCAGTCACAGCATACTTATTCTGCAATTCGGAGAAAACCATACGACGTGAGTGGGTCGTGTCTTCCTTGGAACGGGTCACGATAGGTTCCACGTATGTTCTCAACGCTTTTGCCTTAGCCAAAGTAGTGCTGATTCTTTTATGCATAATCAGAGAGGTCGCCATATTGGACATCATGGCCTTTCTGTGTGCATCTTTTCTTCCTAAATGGTTAATTTTCTTAGCGTGTCTCATTGTTCTATTCGTTATCTATATTATACTTTTCTACATTCATACCAAATTCCAGACCCTTGTTATGCACCAATGCTTCGAGTTCAGCGAGGGATTTCTTGCCAAAGTTACGGAATTTGAGCAAATCAGTCTTGTGGAATGCCACCAGATCACCCAGGGTTTCCAGCTCGGCGGATTTCAGACAATTCAAAGCTCTGACTGAGAGATCCATGTCAATCAACTTGGCTTGGAGTATCTGACGAATATTCTTCTCTGTGTCCTGCATCACTTCAGGGCTGTCGGGTTGTTCCTGTGCATCAAGGGCGATATTCTCATCTGAAAGCAGCGCGAAATGCTGGATAAGGATTTTCGCAGCCTCTTGGATGGCGTCTTTCGGATGAACGGAACCGTCGGTCTCTATTTCCAGAATCAGTTTCTCGAAGTCGGTCTTTTGCTCGACGCGATAAGGCTCGATGGTGTATTTCACGTTACGGATAGGAGTGTGGGTGGAATCCACGGCTATCACATCGATGCCATCATGAATCTGGCGATTGTCCTCCACGGGAACATAACCACGACCCTTGTCGATGGTTATCTCCATGTTCAAGCGCACGTTGGGTTCCATGCGACAGATCAACAAATCCGGATTCAAGACCTGAAAATAGTTGAGGAAGCGGTTCATGTCGCCGGCGGTAAAAGTTTCCTGACCGCTAATGACGACAGAAACCTTCTCAGAGGTGTAACCCTCTACTTTATTTTTGAGGCGCACCTGCTTGAGGTTGAGCACGATGTCCAGCACATCCTCCATCACGCCAGGGATGGAAGAGAACTCTTGTGCAACGCCTTCGATCTTCACAGAGGTAATGGCATAGCCTTCCAATGATGAGAGCAACACGCGGCGCAGAGCATTACCGACTGTAACACCAAAGCCTTGTTGCAGGGGACGAAATTCAAATATGCCGTGAAAATCGTCGGCCTCATTCATGATGACCTTATCGGGTTTCTGAAATGTTAAAATTGCCATTTTCGTTTGTTTTTTAGTTATCTTTTGGTTTAATGTTTAATGTTTATGGTTTATGGTTTATGGTTATCAGGTTGCCTTAAACCTTAAACCCTAAACCTTAAACCTCAAACCTTACTTGGAATACAACTCGACGATAGCCTGCTCGTTGATAGTCTCAGGAATCTCCTCGCGTTGAGGATATTGCATGAATTTACCAACTTTTAGGTTTCCGTCCCACTCCAGCCATGCATAATTCATGGCTTTGCCGCTAAGGGAGTTCTCAATGACTTCCAGAGATTTGGAACGTTCGCGAACTTCCACGATATCACCGGGTTTCAACAACATGGAAGGGATGTTGGTGATGATTCCATTGACGGTGACGTGGCGGTGAGTGACGAGCTGACGAGCGGCGTTTCTGGTCGGAGCGATGCCCAAACGGAACACCACATTATCAAGGCGGGACTCGATGAGTTGCATCAAGTTCTGACCGGTGATACCTTTCATGCGAGAAGCCTGTTGGAACAGTTTACGGAACTGACGTTCCAAAATACCGTAGGTGTATTTCGCTTTCTGCTTCTCCTGTAGCTGCATACCGTACTCGGAGAGTTTTGCGCGTCTGCGAGATTGACCATGCTGACCCGGAGCATAGTTCTTTCTCTCGAAATATTTGTCGGGACCGTAGATAGGTTCCTTGAATTTTCTTGCGATTTTCGTTTTGGGTCCTGTATATCTTGCCATAATCTAAATTTTTTCGATGATGATTGAAATAATTATACTCTTCTGTGTTTAGGAGGACGGCAGCCATTGTGTGGCAACGGAGTGACATCCGTGATCTCTTCCACGATGATACCCGTGGTGTTGATGGAGCGGATGGCAGACTCGCGGCCTTGTCCCGGACCTTTAACGTAAACCTTCACTCTACGCAGACCGAGGTCGTAGGCGACCTTTGCACAGTCTTGTGCCACCATCTGGGCTGCGTAGGGAGTGTTTTTCTTGGAACCTCTGTATCCCATCTTACCAGCTGAAGACCAGGAAATCACCTGACCGTCGTTGTTGGTGAGGGAAACGATCACGTTATTGAAAGAAGCATAGATAAAAGCCTTACCTTGAGCCTCGATTCTAACAACTCTCTTCTTCGTTGATTTTGTATTTTTTGCCATACTGATAATTTTCTTCTATCCGTGATTAATTACTACTTGGTCGCTTTCTTCTTGTTGGCGACAGTTTTCTTACGTCCTTTACGCGTACGGGCGTTGTTTTTGGTGCTCTGACCGCGTACCGGTAAACCCAAACGGTGACGAATGCCTCTGTAGCAACCGATATCCATCAGACGTTTGATGTTCATCTGCTCTTCAGATCTGAGCGGTCCTTCCACCTTCAACTCATTCACTAATCCACGAATCAATGCCAACTCATCGTCATTCCATTCATTTACCTTTTTGTCCCAACTGATGCCGGCTTTGGTCAGAATCTTTTGTGCAGTGCTTCTGCCGATTCCGTAAATGTAGGTCAAGCCGATTTCACCGTGTTTGTTTTTAGGTAAATCAATACCTGCAATTCTTGCCATATTACTTTATGTTTTTATGATGATTAATTATTAAATTTTCTCTATTAACCCTGACGTTGTTTGAATTTAGGGTTCTTTTTGTTTATCACATACACCACACCATGACGTCTTACCACGATGCAATCTTCTGATCTTTTCTTAACTGATGCTCTTACTTTCATTGCTTTATTGTTTTATTATTATTTCTAAATTTTTCTACCGAGCTTTTGTCACAACGGACTCAAACGAACTTCCTAATTTTTGTGGCGGTAGGTGATTCTACCTTTGGTTAAATCATAGGGAGACATCGCCACCTGGACACGATCACCGGGGATGATCTTGATGTAATGCATCCGCATTTTGCCGGAGAGATGAGCCAGGATTTCATGGCCGCTTTCCAAGCGGACACGATATTGTCCATTGCCCAGGGCTTCGATCACCTCACCATCAATGTCAACTGCTGCTTGTTTTGCCATATCTTCAATATTTTAATATAATTCTTCTGTTCCAATCACTTCGCCAAGCAGTTTGTAGGTAGAGATGACCTCCGTACCGCGCTCTGTGATAATCAATTGATGTTCATAGTGTGCCGAAGGTTTGTGGTCGCGGGTGCGAATGGTCCAACCGTCATTGTCCATCACAATCTTATGGCTTCCCATGTTGATCATCGGTTCTATACAGATGCACATGCCGGCTGAAATCTTCATACCCGCGCCCTTGCTACCATAGTTGGTGATATCGGGCTTCTCGTGCATGTCCTTACCGATGCCGTGACCGCACAGCTCTCTGACTACGCCATAGTTGAACTGAGTCACGTACTTTTCCACCGTGTAACCGATGTCGCCGATTGTGTTGCCTGCCTTGGCCACCTCAATCGCCTTGTAAAGCGACTCCTTGGTGCGTTGGCAAAGTTGATGCACCTCTTTGGAAACCTCGCCCACCTCGAAAGTGTAGCAAAAATCACCGTGGTAGCCGTCCAAAAGAGCTCCACAATCAACGGAGATAATATCGCCGTCACGAAGGTACATGCCAGGACGGGGAATACCGTGTACAACCACATCATTCACTGAGAGGCAGAGAGCAGCCGGATAGCCTTCGTAACCCTTGAATGAGGGAACTGCATGGTGGTCGCGGATGCACTGTTCACCAATCTGGTCGAGATAGGTGAGCGGCACGCCCGGCTTGATGTACTTGGCGACTTCGGCCAAGGTCACCGCCACGACATTCGCACTGGCTTTGAGCTTTGCGAACTCGGCTTCCGACTTGTATTTCACTCTTCTGAACATCTTTTCTTATCTCTCTACGATATATACCATTATATTAGCGAGCTCCGTAGATACCACCGCCAGTACGACCCTTGATACGGCCAGACTTTGTCAGACCATCATAGTGACGCATGAGCAAATGACTTTCGATTTGTTGCAACGTATCCAACACCACGCCGACCATAATCAGCAGGGATGTGCCGCCGAAGAACTGAGCGAACTGTTGGTTGACACCAAACAGGCGCACAACAGCGGGAAGGATAGCCACAATACCCAAGAAGATGGAACCGGGCAGGGTTATGCGGGACATGATCTTGTCGATATACTCTGCGGTTTGCTTGCCAGGTTTCACACCAGGGATAAAACCGTTGTTCTTCTTGAGATCCTCTGCAATTTGCTGCGGATTGATGGTAATTGCCGTATAGAAATAAGTGAAGGCAATGATGAGCAAGAAGAACACCACATTGTAGCCCAAACGGTTATAATCGATAAAACTGCTCCAGAAGCCGGAAGTGGTTTCTTGGGAGATATTCACGAATGTCAAGGGGATAAACATCAAAGCCTGGGCGAAAATGATGGGCATAACACCTGCAGCATTCACTTTGAGGGGCAGATAGTTACGGACACCGCCGTACTGTTTGTTGCCCACCACGCGCTTTGCGTATTGTACCGGAATGCGGCGAGTTCCTTGCACCAACAGGATGCAGAGACCGATGATAATCATCATAAGGATGATTTCAATGATGAAAATGATAGGACCACCGTTCATCTCAGTAATACGAGCTGTGAATTCAGCTTGTAATGCGAAAGGCAGACGGGCGATAATACCGATCATGATGATCATAGAGATACCGTTGCCGATACCGTTGTCGGTAATACGCTCACCAAGCCACATGATGAACAGGGTTGCGGAAATCAACAGGATGAACGCGCAGATGGCGAATGCGGAGAATCCGAGGATACGGGTTTCCAACATAGAGGGAGCCACAGCACCGGGGAACTGACCCGTGAGTTGCGCGATATAGGCGGGAGCCTGCACCGCGAGAACGGCGACGGTCAGATAACGGGTAATCTGGTTGATTTTCGTACGACCGCTTTCACCTTCCTTCGCCAATCTCTGGAAATAGGGAACTGCGAGGGTAAGCAGCTGCACCACGATGGATGCGGTGATGTAAGGCATGATACCCAACGCGAAAATGGAAGCATTAGAGAAAGCACCGCCAGAGAAGAGGTCCAACATGCCGAGAAGACCTTTCTGTGCGGCACTGCTGAAAGCGGAAAGGGCGGCGGGATTGATACCCGGCAGCACCACATGCGCACCGAAGCGGTAGATCAGGATGATGAAGAGGGTGTAGAGAATACGTTTTCTCAAATCCTCAATCCTGAAAATGTTCTTAATGGTTTCTATGAATTTTTTCATTGTAACGACTTTTTAATAAGATTACTCAGCTGCGGGAGCGTTAACGAGTTCTGCCGTACCGCCGCATTGTTCGATCGCAGACTTGGCTTTTGCCGAGAACTTGTCAGCCACCACATGCACCTTAGCAGTAAGTTCGCCCTTGGCGAGGATGGCGATGAGGTCGTTCTTCTTGGCCAAACCGTTCTTCACGAGCAAATCGCGGTCGATTTTGTCAACATTGCACTTCTCAACGAGTTTTTGGATAGTGCTGACATTGATAGCGTTGTACTCTACACGGTTGATATTCTTGAAACCTCTCTTGGGCAATATTCTGTAAATAGGCATTTGGCCGCCTTCGAAACCGATCTTACGGCTGTAACCGGAGCGGGATTGAGCGCCTTTGTGTCCACGTGTGGATGTGCCGCCTTTTCCGGAACCTTGTCCTCTACCAATTCTGCGTTCTCTGTGTGTTGATCCTATTGCCGGTTTTAAATTGTGTAAATTCATCTCTTTGATATTCAATTGGTTATTAAAAATTATAATTCTTCAACGCTGACTAAGTGCTTCACAGATTCCACGATACCCAAGATTTGGGGAGTGGCTTCGTGTTCGACCGTTTGATGCATCTTGTGAATGCCTAATGCTACTAAAGATCTTTTCTGACGTGCGGGTCTGTCAACCGCGCTTCTGACTTGTGTGATTTTAATCTTTTTCATCCCTTCAAAATTTATTTTACATTATTAATATTCAAAAAAAAAATAGTCCATTTTCGAAAGAAAAATGCAACTATTTTCATAAACGCAACCATAAAAAACCAACTCCTCCACCATACTCTATGTTCATTACAGTCCGTGAAATCAAATAGTTACGCGGTTCAAACACCTCTCTCCTACCCGCTTTTGCATTCCACTTCAAAAAGCTTGCAAAAATACACTTTTTTCTTTATCCCCAATCAGGTGTTGATTTTTTTTTCCAAAAAAAGACATCCTTCGATGTAACTATTTGATTAATTGACAATTGATAATGAATAAAACATTATTATGGAAACGAAACGAATAGAGAAAAAAACAACTGCAATGTATGGTTAGAAACGAAAAAAGGGGAGACATCCCGCCTCCCCTTTATATATATAATTATTGTATATATATTATTTGATAGAAATCTTATGAATGGTAATCTTTCTGTCCTTGGATGCCTTGAGGCCATAAACCGTTTCGCGGACAGCTGTGGTGTTGAAGCTACCAACTTGGCCTTCGGGGTCACGATGGATGGTAAGACCCGGGCGGGAGCCGTTAATGTACTGAGCCAGATAACCGCCGTGGGCTTGAGACATATAGTTGATGACGCTTTGGATACGGCGTGCAGAGAGCAGTTTGTTGTAATCGCTGCCACCTACCGGGCTAGCAAAACCGCTGATAGTGAACTCCACTTGCTGACCATCCTTCAAAGCATCAACCACAAATTTGGTGAGCTTCACCAAGCGGTCATAACCTGTCTGGATGGAATCGTTGAAGAAGGACTCCATGGTTTGTTGAGCATTGGTCTTTTGTGCTCCCGTGAGGCCCTTGCCTGCATTGTTCACATAGTTGCTCTTGGCAGCCATGTAGTTGTTGTACAGACCTACATATTCGGTATTGGTAGTCTCTTGTCTGGTACGCGGATCCGGACGGTCATTCTCGAAATAGAGGGTAATGGGTTTGAGTATGTCCTTTTTGGCGGCTTCCATCTCGGCTTTCTTCTTTTCGGCAGCGACCTCGTCCTCATAGTTGAAAACAACCGGGATTTGGACAATCATGTCTTGTGCTTCACAACTTTGGGTAGAAGGAATCATGTGAGGGAAAGACTTGACTACGCGTACAGCCTCGTCGTCGAATTCCTGATAGCCAGAGCTTTCAACCACCTCAATGTCTGTCAACGTACTATCCTTTAAAACCTTGGCTTGCACCAAAGTAGTGCCGGAGATTTTCTGGTTCTTCAAGTTGACCGGATACTTTTTCGTCTTGTTGATGTAGCGGCACATAGCCTTGTTACCACCCTTGAATGTGGGGAGAGTCAAAGCGGAAGTGGGCACAACATGCTGTCCGTTAGAGTCGGCCTTGACAATAGCGATGCCCGACTTTTGGCCTTTCTGACCATACACATTACCTTTGTCGCACTGCGCATAACTCATTGTAAAGCAAACAATTAAAGCAATCGCCGCGACCAATTTGATTGAGGAAAAGTTACTTTTCATACTTATATTATTTTACATTATTTTCCAAGGCGCAAAGATACAAATTTTCTTCAAATAACACTACACTTTTTTCAATATTTTTTATTAAAGATATTGTGTTATCAAAAGAAAGTGCGGGTACCCTCAAAATGAAGATTCCCGCACTAGTTCAAAATGACTGCAGGTTTGTTATCATTTCTCGAGACGGATACGCGCATCGACAGCGGTGACGTAGCGCGGATTACCCAACAGCGGGTTGAGGTCCATCTCCGCAATCTCGGGGGCGGCCTGCACCAACGCGCTCACGCGGGCGACCTGATCGGCATATAAATCCAGATTCACTGGTTCCTGTCCGCGAACGCCTTGGAGAATCTTGTAACCACGCAGCTTGGTGAGCATCTCCTTGGCCTCGGCAGCGGTGATGGGTGCCAAAGCGCTCTGAACGTCTTTCAACACCTCAATGAAAATACCGCCCAGACCGAAGAATATCTGATGACCGAATTTCGGGTCGCGGATTGCACCGATATAGACATCCGTACCGTCCAACATCGGATACATCTCCACAGCGTACGTTTCTGGGATAACAATCAGGCGGTCGAATTCTTTAGCAACAGTGTCTAAATCCTTGACACCCAAGGTAACACCACCCACATCGCTCTTATGTAACGGCCCTACAACCTTCATCACCAACGGCACGTCCTTGCTGCAACCCACTTCTTTCGCGAATGCCAACGCATCTTCCTTCTTGGAAACCTCAACGCTCTTTTTGCGACTGATACCAGCAGCGTCTAAAAGCTCGTTATAGTCAGCGATTTCCATGTAACCGTCCTTGCAGCGATCCACGGTAGCGCGGATGCGTGCCACGTCGATCTGTGGCAGCTCCACATGTTCGGGTTGGGGTTTGGGAGTATTATAAACTTTCACAAGGGCGTTACCCAAGACGCACTCCTCGGGGAAGTTGATGCGACCTTTGGCAATGAAATCGTTGATTTCATCCTTTACGTTGATAATACTCGGAAGCACCGGAAAGATAGGCTTCTTGCAAGTCTTCATCTTCTCGTCCAAAAGGTCGTAAACCTCTTTGTTGCTGAACAATCCGGGTGAGCCGAAGATAACCACAGAAAAATCGATTTCGTCGTATTCATTTTCAACCGTATCAATGATATAGCCAAGTTGCTCGGCAGTACCGGTGGCGAGGAAGTCGATGGGATTGCCCACAGAAGAGCCGCCGAACAGTTTCGCCAAAAGGGCAGGGCTGGCAGGATGGTCCTTGAGGGGGGGCACTTCCATGCCGCCGTTTGACAACACATCGGTGAGCATAACAGCAGGACCGCCGGCGTGGGTGATAACAGCGCAACGTTTGCCCTTGAGCTCAGGATGCATGAAGACTGCGCATACGGTAGTCAGTTCCTGACGGTTGTGGCAGCGCACGATTCCTGCTTTTTGGAAAAGTGCATCCACAGCAGCGTCGTTGGTGGCCAAAGCACCTGTGTGCGACGATGCGGCACGAGAGCCAGCGGCACTGCCACCACTCTTAATGGCGGCGATGTGGCATCCCTTGTTGATAAGGCTGCGGCTATGCTTGAGCAGTCGTTGCGGATCTCCAATCTTTTCCATGTAGAGCATGATAACGCGTGAAGACTTCTCGGGATCGAAAGTCTCGTCCAAATGTTCGAGAACATCCTCAATACCTAACTGAGCACTGTTGCCCACTGCCCATACACTATTGAATTTCAGTCCGTTGCTAATACCGTATTCCTTGATAAACACGGCCGTAGCACCTGATCCCGTGATGAAATCGACACCATGAGGGTCAAGGCTCGGGATGGGCGTGTCGAAGCAGCCAGCATAGTTCACATTGAGGAAGCCGGTGCAGTTAGGGCCAATGAGCGATCCACCAACACTATTGATGGTATCAACGATATGTTGCTCAATCTCAGCGCCTTCGTGACTCTCCTCGGAGAAGCCGGCACTGACAATGATAAAGCCTCTACAGCCCTTTTCCTTGGCCAACACATCGACCGTTTGTGAGCAGAACTTGGCTGCAATGCAGAGAATGGCACAATCTACCTGTGGTAGATCTTCCACTTTGGTGTAGCATTTCACGCCTTGCACTTCCGTTTCTTTTGGGTTAACAGCGTAAATCTGACCCTTGAAGGGGCTCTCCAAAAGGTTTTTCAGCGATTTTCCGCCGGGTTTGTGAATATCACTTGATGCACCGCATATCACGATGCTTTGGGGGTTTAATAATTTGGGATTTATCATATTATTAGTTTAAGGTTTAACGGTTAAAGGTTAAAGGTTGATTGTAGAGACGCTATGATTGCATTTCTACAATAGCCATTCTGAATTCTGAATTCTGAATTCTGAATTATCAAAGACCCAAGTCCTTTTTCAACGCTTCAATGCGCTCTTTCAAGATTTTGTCCACCTCTTCGAGGGTCTGCTCGGGTTCCATCGCTTCACACACGCTGAAATAGAACTTGATCTTGGGTTCCGTGCCAGACGGGCGTACAGTCACTTTGCTGCCGTCGGCTGTAAGGAACTGCAACACATTGGAGACTGGTAACTCGATTCGGTCGTCGGTAGTGGAAATCATGTTACAGGTATGTTGGGTCTTGTAATCGTGGACCCTGACAACCTGCTGACCACCCAGTTCTCTCGGGAATTGTTCGCGAAGGTCGCTCATGCGCTGCTGAATAGCCTGCATACCAGCCTCGCCAGGCTCTGTCAGCGAAACCATGTCTTCTTTGTAATACTGGTACTGACGATAGAGGTCGCCTAACTGATCGATAAGGCTCTTATTGAACTCCGTCTTGTAATATGCAGCCATCTCGGCAATGAGACAGCATGCGGAAACGGCATCCTTATCGCGTACAAAATCGCCCACAAGGTATCCATAACTCTCCTCGCCGCCCACGAGGAACTGCTTCTTGCCTTCGTTCTCTCGAATCTTCTCGGCAATATACTTGAAACCGGTCAGCACATTGAAACACTCGACATTGTAGTCTGTAGCAATCTGATCAATCAAGTCGGTCGTGACGATAGTCTTCACCACAAAGAGGTTGTTTTCCAAACTGATGTTCGACTGAGAGAGCATATAATGGAACAACAGCGTTGCTGTTTGATTGCCGTTAAACAACTGATATTCACCATCTTCACGGCGAACAGCGATACCCACGCGATCGGCATCGGGGTCTGTGGCCAAAACGATATCCGCCTTGACCTTCTTGGCCTTCTTGATCGCCAACTCCAAAGCGGCATGTTCTTCTGGATTCGGAGATTTCACTGTCGGAAAGTTTCCGTCTGTAACAGCCTGTTCTTCGACAATATGCACATTTTTAAATCCAAAATCAGAAAGGGCTTGCGGCACCACAGAAATGCCGGTGCCATGCAGCGGTGTATAGACGATCGAGAATTGTTTCGCCTCGGCAACAGCTTCAGGATGCAACGAGAGACGACGAATCATCGTCAAATATACATTGTCGATGTCTTTACCGATGGAGCGAATCAAATCAGGACGGCCGTCCCACTTCACTTGATCCACCTCCTTGATCTTGTTGACCTCAGCGATGACGTTTTTGTCATGCGGAGGCACCAACTGACCTCCGTCATTCCAAT
Source organism: uncultured Bacteroidales bacterium (assembly GCA_946409645.1). Lineage (GTDB taxonomy): Bacteria > Bacteroidota > Bacteroidia > Bacteroidales > WCHB1-69 > F23-D06. Next base: position 27,826 of record CAMJXE010000003.1, on the reverse strand, counting down.
AGACCTTGTATCCATTGTACTCTTTTGGGTTATGGGAAGCGGTAATCATAATGCCTGCGTTGCACTGTAGATGGCGTACTGCGAACGAAAGCTCCGGCGTGGGGCGCAACGAATCGAAGAGATACACTTGAATTTCGTTGGCTGCCAATATGTTAGCTGCAATCTGGGCAAATTCCGTGCTGAAATTGCGCGAATCGAAGGAGATGGCCACCTTGATATTCTTGCTGAAACACTTTATCAGGTAGTTGGCTAAACCTTGGGTGGCAAAGCCCACCGTGTATTTGTTCATGCGGTTGGTACCGACACCTAAGATGCCGCGCAGACCACCGGTACCGAACTCAAGGGTTCTGTAGAAAGCATCCGACAAAGCCTCCGGGTCATTCATTTGCATTTTCCTAATTTCCTTCTTTACATCCTCGTCATAGTTTCCATTCAACCATGCGTCGATGTACTGCTGGGTTAAGTCTTTTGTCATATTGGTGATATTTGGTTATTATTATTAATCGGTTAGGAGGTTAGAAGTTTAAGGTTTAAGGGTAAAGGTTTAAGGTTTAAGGGTAAAGGGTAAAGGTTTGAGGGAGAGAACTGTACTACCCCAATAATTATCAATTATCAATTGCTAATTATCTAACGCGTGGAGTGCGAAGCAGTAGGCACCGATGGCGGTAGCGCGGGAAGTGCCGAGCTGCGATAACGTGATGCCCAGTCGTTTCTGCGTGTCAATGCGGAGGCGTTTGCCTGTGCCATAGACTTCAATTTCCTTCGTCTGTCCCTTCAGGAACTGCTCGAATTCGTCAGGATCTTCAAGGTTATAGATGAAGGACGGCACGCGCGGCAGTGTGTTTCCGTTGAGGGTGTGCATGGTAGTGCGCACCTCCTGGAGCAAGGCTGGCAAGTAGAATTTCGCAGCCTTGCTGACCCCGCCGCCCAAGACGATGATGCCGTCCAACATACAGGCAGCGTAAGCGATGGAGTAGCCGGCTGCTTCGCCGAAGCGTGCGAAGGCATTCTTCGCTGCTTCCTGATCGCCTGCAAGTTCACCGTCCGCGATGCGGTAAATGTCGTATGAATCCGTATATTCTGTTGCTTTCCCATCCTTGGCAAGTTCGCGGTAGTAACGTAAAACAGCGCGGAGAGATATACCCTCCTCCGCAATCAAATCCTGTCCCCATTTGCTGGGTGTACAGTAAATTTCCGAGCAACAATTATCTCCCATAAACATCTGATTATGAGAAGTTATACCTATACCAAAGCCTGTTCCGAGAATAAAACCAATAAGATTGTGGTACTCTTTCACACCACCGGCATTGCGTATTTTCTCGTTCAACATCGGCAACGCGCCCGCCAACGCCTCACCGTATGTGAAAAGGTCGGCATCGTTGTTAATGAAAACAGGCAGACCGAATTGTGACTTGAGATAGTCGCCCAACGCTACCCCGCCCTCAAAGCAAGGAAAATTCGTGAGTCGGCTGGGGAAAACACCGTTAGGGTAGTCAGCAGGACCCGGAAATGCGAAACTGATGGCCACCGGCTTCTCCTGCAACTGGTCAATGATATGCTGGAAGCCCATTCGCAAATCCTCTAACAGCTGGGTGATGTCATTGGGATGGGTGGGCAACTCAAAAGTGTCAGTAATCGCCTCGCAGCCACGCATCGCCGAGAAACGGAAATGGGTGCCGCCAGCATCCAGAGTGATCACAATTCGATTATCGTTATTATACATTTCTGATTATTTTTTCACGCGGCAAAGATAATAAATTTAATTCGATTCACGGCCATTCTCCCCAAAAATAGTGATTACCCTTGAAAAAAAACACGCGAAATGGGGATAGGGCACGTGCGTGAAAGATTGTTTCTTTGCATCGTGAAAATCAGAGAGAATTTGTCATGATTTAATATATAAAAATTGGTTGTTGTTGATTGGAAAACGGAGGGCTTCGACCCTCCGTTTTCCGTTGTAGAGACGTTGCGCGCAACGTCTCTACGGGGAGGGGGGTGTTTTCATTTGCTAATATCCGTAAAAAATATACATTTGCACTTTCAATATACATATTCATAAATATCAGATAATGAGAAAATTATATACCGTAATTGGATTGTTTTTGTGCATTCTTCTGCCGTTTTCTGCCATCTCGCAGGAGGAGAGCGCGAAAAAGGAGAAGAAAAAGAAGGAGAAAAAGGAGGTGAAACCGAACTTCAAGCACAAGTTCACGACCTTCCATTTGGAGGCGCGCGCGGATTTCGAATACAACTATGACCTCCTCAAATGGCATTCCACCGCCATTGACGCTTCTCCGATAGGCATCCCGAATTCGGGACAATCGGAGCAACACAACTACGGTTTCCGCGGCGACTATTTCAACTTCCTGCTCGGCGGTGAGATCGGCGACCATATCTCCTACTTCCTCCGCCAACGCATTATCCCCGTCAAAGGCTATAAGGAACTTTTCGACAACACCGATTTCCTTTATATCCAATACAAGTTCAATGACCAATGGTCTGTCCGTTTGGGCAAGGACGCACTCTATGTCGGTGGTTTTGAATACGATGCACCGCCCATCGACGTCTATTACTACACCCACTACTGGGGTGAGTTCGCCTGCTTCCACATCGGAGCATCCGTCGCGTACACCGACAAAAGCGGCAAAAACAAGATTGCGTTCCAAGTGGCCAACTCGCCATACGTGAAATACGGTTCCAACTCCTGGAAATCCGGACTGCTCTCTTACAACCTCTACTGGGCCGGCCACTACGGTCCGTTCCACACCCTCTACTCCGTGAACATGATGGAATACCAGCGCGGCAAGTTCATCAACTACATCGCCTTAGGCAACCAGCTGAAATTCGACAAATGGTCCATCTATGTCGATTGGGTCAACCGTGCCGCCCATTTCAAGAAATTCTTCCAGGATTTCTCTTTGGTAAGCCGTCTCGACTGGCACGTCTCTCCGAGCGTGAACCTTTTTGCAAAAGGCGGTTATGAGCAGAATTCCACCGGTTACTATTACACAATGGATGACAACCCCTACGTGGATGTGGACATGATGATGCCCAACGACAGGGCCTACTACTTTTATGGTCTCGGTGTAGAGTACCGTCCGCGCATTTATCCCGACCTGCGCTTACACGCATACGTCGCCAACAGCACGATGACCAATTTCCCCAGAACCGACGGCGACTATAACTGGGAGAACATGCAACTCACCGCCAACGTCGGTGTCACCTGGCGCCTCGACTTCATGAAATTCTTACCCGAAAAATTGAAAAATTAGCTATCGGCTTTTGTCTATTCGCTAAGAACAACAACTCTTAACCTATTAACCTTCAAACCTTTAATCTTACCCTAAACCCCAAACCTTAAACCCTAAACCGCCCCATGCCAATATTCCATTTCAAAACCAACAACATCCTGCATCAGGTTTCGCGCATGTCGCGTAACAACGTGGTGCGTTACATGTATCGGGCTTTTAACCGCCGTAGCGAGTTAATCATCTTCTTGATTCTGTTCTTTGGCTTCTTCATCGGGTTGTCCATCAAGATGACGTTGCCGAACATGCTGAACACCTTCATGAACACGGCCTATAAACTACTGATAGATACGGTGTTCTACATCATGGCCATCACAGTGATGACGGGAGCTATCAGCAAGCTGTTCGTGGAATTCGGCGTGGTGGTGTTATTGGAGAAGATGCTGAAGCCACTGATGAAGCCGCTCTACAACCTTCCCGGCGTGGCCTCGCTCGGCGCGGTGATGACCTTCCTGAGCGACAACCCGGCCATCATTACGCTGTCGAAAGACAAGACTTTCCGCCGCTACTTCAAGCAGTACCAAATCGCCTCTCTGACCAACTTCGGCACCTCATTCGGCATGGGACTTGTGGTTGTCGCCTTCATGACGGGGCGCGGCTACGGAAGCGGTGCCCTCATCGGCCTGGCGGGCGCATTCATCGGCAGCATCGTCACCACGCGCATGATGCAGAAACTGACCCTTAAGGCTTATCCCGAATTGGACTCCCCGATGCCAGACTCCGTCGTGGAGGAGAAACCCCTGAAAGAAGTGGTCAACGAGACGGAAGGAGCGGCTATGAAGATAGAGGAGGAGGAAAAAAAGGGGGCGTTTTTGCGCACTTTGAACGCCATGCTTGACGGCGGCAAGAGCGGTGTGGAGATCGGTCTCTCCATCATTCCCGGCGTGCTCATCATCTCCACCATCGTGATGATGGTGACCTTCGGTGCATCTTTGAACGGCACTTACACGGGTGCCGCCTACGAGGGTGTGCCGTTGCTGCCGTGGTTAGCCGGCAAGATCGACTTTGTCTTCAAGTGGCTCTTCGGTTTCGCGCATCCCGAGCTAATCGCTTTCCCGATCACAGCGTTGGGCGCGGTGGGCGCAGCCATCGGTCTGGTGCCCGCCTTCGACGCCTCCGGTCTCATCGACGGCAACGCCATCGCGGTATTCACCGCCATGGGCATGTGCTGGAGTGGCTTCCTGAGCACGCACACTGGTATGCTGGACTCTCTCGGATACCGGAAACTCATCTCCAAGGCCATCGCTTCCCACACCGTCGGCGGCCTTATTGCCGGCATCTCCGCCCACTGGCTGTTCGTACTGTTCTCATTGATCTAATTGATAATTGAAAATTGATAAAGAACGGGTACCGGCATTACTGTCGATACCCGTTTTTCAATATGACGGTTTTATGTTCCGGGATCACATCGCCCACACCAGCAATCCCCCGCAGATAATCAATCCGGTGATTGCCAAATCGATGAGGCAGAAGCCCATGATATCCTTGGCGTTGAGCTTGGCGATAGCCAACGCGGGCAACGCCCAGAAGGGCTGGATGAGGTTGGTCCACGCGTCGCCCCAGGCGATGGCGATGCCCGTGAGACCGGGATCGACACCCAAGTCGGCACCCGCCGTAAAAAACACCGGCGCCTGGATGGCCCAGTGACCGCCGCCAGACGGCACGAACAGGTTCAACACCGCCGCACACAAGAACGTCAACAACGGGAACGTCGTCGGCGTGGAGATTCCGATGCACGCGTCACTGATGACCGTGCCGTAACATATACCCGACTCCCCTACCCCAGTGATGATGCCCATAATGCCCGCATAAAACGGAAACTGCAGGATGATTCCCGCCGCACTACCCGCCGACTTCGTGAAAGCGCGGACATATCGCAAAGGCGTCCCGTGAAACAAAATGCCCGTAAACAGGAACAGCATGATGACGGCATTGAGATCCAACGAACCACCTCGCACAAAAAGCTTGATAACCAAGAAACTAAATCCTAACAACGCAACTATCCCTGAGATAAGGTAACTCTGCTCTAACTTGGCTGCCGGAGAACTGTCCTCTTTCGTGGGTACTTCCTCGGGCTCGTAAAGCAGCTGCGGGTCCACCGTGACCACATGCTCGTCTTTTGGGTGCATCAATGTATTAACCACCGTGATGGCGATGATGACAAGCAGCACGATGACGAGGTTCTGCGGCGCGAAGAGCGTGGCGGAGACACTCACCGGCTCGGCAAGCGCACCGTTGGTGGCCTTGGTGAGCGCTTCGCCAGCGGTGGCCATGGTCAGCGGGATGGAACCGGAAAGTCCGGCATGCCACACCACAAAACCACTGTAGGCGGAAGCGATCAAAAGTCTGTAGTCCACGCCTTTGCAGTCGCGGGCGATCTCCTTGGCGAGGATGACTCCCACGATGAGCCCGAACCCCCAGTTGATCCAACATGCGATGGCCGACACTAACGTCACCGTGGCGATGGCGGACGCAGGCGTCTTCGGAAGCGCAGCAATCTTACGGATGCCCTTCTTGATGGCGGGTGCACCAGCGAAGGTCGCGCCGCAGACCAAAATCAGCGACATCTGCATGGAGAAAGCTAACAGCCCCCACACACCATTGCCCCAATGTTCGATGACCTCCACTGGAGTCTGATGACACACCGGCATGGCGGTGAGCGCAGCTATTATCGTAAGCAAAATGGCCAGCACAAACGGCTCCGGTAGATATTTTTGCACTAAGTTGACACAGATGTTGATGATTTTCATTTGAATGATTATTGGTTATTGAAACTTGAGAATAGTGAATAGTGAACGAAAATCAGGCGGCAAAAATACATTTTTTTAGCTCCTAAAGCCCACGGCAGACGGCGGCCTCACTGACATTTATGATGAAGTCAGCCAATTTTTCGTATTGGGCGAAAAGGCTACTGTAGGCGTTCCCTATGTCGTAGCCATATTTTCCTTGCTTGAGCGCTTCAATGTGATTGACACGGAGACGGTCGCGACAGGCATTAACTTCTCTTTCGGCGTCCTCTGCGGCTTGAATGCCCTCCTTCGTCACCTGGTCGGTACGGTCGTATTCGGCAAGGTTGTCGTCCATGACCAGAAGTGCCTTTTCCACCAGATCGCTCATTTCAGCCAAACGGGCGTTTTGTGTGTCGCTGAAATGCACTGCGTCGGCGTATTTGTTCTTTCTGGTCAGGGCGATCTGCAAAATGCTATCCCCAATGCTCTCCAAATTGTCGCTGATCCGTATCATCGAACCAATGCGTTCTGAACCGCTGTCACTGATGCCGGCACCGCCAACAGCGACGAGAAACCTTGTCAACTCCATATCCATGCGGTCAGTCAGCTGTTCATAACGTTCTATACGCCCCACAGCAGCATCCATCTCTTCGGTATTTTTCACTTTCCGTAGTTCGGGTAACATGGCATACATGCACAGCACCTGCTTCGAGAAAAGCTTAATCTCATGTTTGGCATTTTGCAGATTGAGTTCTGCCGTGCTGACAGGGCCGCGGCTGATATAGGTCAGTTTGTAGTCGTTGCTGTCGGAATCCTCCGCTTTTTCAGGCACCATAAAGGTTACTATTTTCACGATTTGCGGTATGAACCATGACTGTATTCCGACATTCATGACGTTGAACAGGGTGTGGAAGAAAGAAAGTGCCATCGGTGCATTGGTCGGGAATACAAATTGCACTAACGACAAAACGGGGCGGAAAAGTATCAGGGTCAGCAAAACACCGATGACGTTGAACACCAGGTGGGCTTTGGCAGCGCGTTTTCCAGCTGTCCCGGCCACCATTGCGGCGATGTTTGCAGTGATGGTTGTTCCGATGTTTTCGCCCATCACCAACGCCACAGCCATGTCAAGACCTATCCAACCGTTATGGAGCATCAACAGGGTGATGGCCATCGTGGCCGCCGATGCCTGTACCAGACAGGTGAGAGCGGCTCCGATGAGCACGAAAAGCATCACCGACCAGAACCCATGGTCACCCAAGGAGGCAATTCCGTGCAGAAGCGAGGGATAATCTCCCAAATTGGGCATGGCTTCCTTCAGAAACGACATGCCTACCAACAGCAACGACAGCCCAATAATCGTTTGCCCCACTGATTTCATCTTGTCATGTTTCCTGAACAAGAACAAAAGGCTGGCAGCGGCAATGAAGAGGGGCAAGCTGAAGTAACCAGAGCTTTCCCCAAGTCCCAACAGTGTGATAATCCAAGCGGTGACTGTGGTGCCAATGTTAGCGCCCATGATGACTGCCACCGCACTGCTCAATGACAACAGACCGGCATTGACGAAGCTCACAACCATCACCGTGGTGGCACTCGACGACTGTATGGCCGCCGTCACTGCCATTCCGGTAAAGATGCCGCTCAACGGCCTGCCCGTAATTCGGCCCAACACCGACCGCATGCGGCTTCCCGCCGCCTTTTGAAGTCCTTCGCTCATTACTTTCATGGCGAAGAGAAAAAGCGCCAACGAACCCGCGAAATTAATGATAATCAATAGAATGTCTGTTACTTTCATATTTCTTTAATTTATTTGGTTTTTATAATGGAATAGCTATAATCCTCGTTGTTGTCTCTGCATTTGATGTCATGAAAAGGGCGGAAATTGCACAAAAAAAGTGATGTGGAACAACTCCACACCACTTGATCCGTTGCGAAAAACGGTATATCAATAGTTGTCGACTTCTTCCCTCGTGGGAAATGTCGCCTTACCAACCCTAAACGCAAAGCCTTGTCTATCATTGTTTCTGAAGAGGCTTGACATGCGACCAGCATCTCCAAAGGTGGCAAAGCAGTTAGCTGGCCACCGAAAGACTCTGGCAGACACTCTTGGTTCTCGTCCTCATCGAAATCCAGGCAGTCCTCAACAATGCATATAGTGGCTGTGTGGATGTTTTTGTCCATAAATTGCCGCAAGTCGCTGTTGGATTCAGCAAAGACAAAGATAGTGAACATATTGATTATCAATATGATAAAAAGACGATGCCGTTCTTTGCAAATGGTAATCATAATATGCAAATATACAAAAAAATGAATAAGATGCCCACAATTCAGATTTTCTCTCAAAAAAATCAAACGACATTACCTGGTGTGACTCTACGCACTGCCTTTTGGGTGTTTGGACGCGTAAACGTGTAAGCGTGTAAACGTGTGCCAAAAAATGCTATCTTTGCACCCTCTAAAAATTGTTGGTTATATATTAAAATTAAAAATATGAAAAAATCATTACTCTTCACCCTTTTATTCGCCGCGATTTTCAGCCTTGCAAAGGCTGACGGCGGCATGTGGATCCCTCTTTATTTAAGCCAAAACGAGGCTGAAATGCAGCAATTGGGCTTCCACCTCACAGCGGACGACATCTACAGCATCAACCACAACAGCATGAAAGACGCCATCGTGCTCTTCGGCAGCGGCTGCACCGCCGAGCTCATCTCCTCGCAAGGGCTGCTGCTCACGAACCACCACTGCGGCTACTCATACGTGCAATCCCACAGCACCATGGAACACAACTACCTTCAGGACGGTTTCTGGGCCAAGAGCAAACAAGACGAGATCCCGATGGAGGGACTCACCGTCACCTTCCTCGTCTATATGGAGGATGTCACCGAACAGGTTTTGGCAGGCGTGACAGCCCAGGACAAAGAGTCCGACCGTCAGATGAAGATCAAGGAAAATATCGCCAAAGTGACGAAAAAGGCCACCGACGGCACTGGTTACAAAGCGCAGATCAAGCCGTTCTATTATGGCAACCAATACTTTATGTTCGTCACGGAAACCTACAACGACATCCGTCTCGTGGGTGTTCCGCCGGAGAGCATCGGCAAGTTCGGCGGCGACAGTGACAACTGGATGTGGCCGCGCCACACCGGCGACTTCTCGCTCTACCGCATCTACACCGGCAAGGACGGCAAGCCCGCCGACTACAGCAAGGACAACATCCCGATGAAGCCGAAACAGTACTTCCCCGTCTCCATCAAAGGTGTGCAGGAGAACGACTTCACGTTGGTGTTCGGCTATCCCGGCACCACCCGTCAGTTCCTCATCTCCGACGGTGTGAACGCCGTGGCTAATATCCAGAATCCCATCGCGATACAGGCGCGTACCATCCGCCTCGACGCGATGAAGAAACAGATGAACCTCGATCCTCGCATCCGCCTCATGTACTCCGCCAAGGCCAACGGCATCTCCAACGGCTGGAAGAAATGGCAAGGCGAGAGCAAGGGCATCCGCGAGTGCGACGTCATCGGCAAGAAACAAGCCCAAGAGAAAGAATTCCAACAATGGGTCAACGCGGATCCCAAACGCAAAGCGGAATACGGCACCTTGTTGCAGGACATGAAGAAGGTCTATGACAGCTATAACAACAACCTCCAAATGGTCACCTACATTAATGAATACTTTTTCGGTGTAGAACTGATGGAAGAGGTGGTGTATCCCTACATGTACAATCTTTTTGAAGTGGAGGACATCAAGGATGGGACCCGCACAAAGCTGATCGACGCAGACAAAAGCTTCCGTGCCGAATATTTCGATGTGATTGACAAAGAGTGCTTTGTGGAACTGATGACCTACTATTTCTCACATGAAAAAAAGGAGAACATCCCATCTTCTTTGCAAAAATACATCCAAAGCGAACCCGTTGTGAAACAAATGATGACAGCACTTTGGGATAACAGCGCAAAGAAAGCGCCCTACTTCCAGGACGCTCAAAAATATCAGGATTTTATCTCCAAAGCCACCCCGAAACAGATGGCGAAAACCGCAAGCAACGAGATGGTGGCCTTGTATTTGTCACTGTTCGACCAATATCGCAAGGCGGTCACGAAATACCGTGCGGAGAGTGCCGAACTCGACCAATACTACCGCACATACGTCAAAGCACTGATGGAAAAGGACAAAGACAAAGTGTTCTATCCCGATGCTAACCTCACTATGCGCGTCACTTACGGGCAAGTGAAGGGCTTCCAGCCTGCCGACGGCACGGACTATGTCTATTACACCACCTTGGACGGCATTATGGAAAAAGAGAATCCCGATGTGTATGACTATCAAGTGCATCCGAAGCTGAAAGAACTGTGGCAGAAGAAGGATTACGGTCGTTACGCTGACAAGAACGGCAAGTTGCCGGTGGCCTTCATCGCCAGTAACCATACCACAGGCGGCAACTCCGGCAGTCCGGTCATCAACGGCTACGGCCAGCTCATCGGCACCAATTTCGACCGCGTGTGGGAAGGCACCATGAGCGACATTTGGTACGATGTCGATCGTTGCCGCAACATCAGCCTCGACGCCCGTTACTTCCTCTTCATCGTCGATAAATTCGCTGGTGCCAAGAACATCGTGGATGAAATCGACGTGATAGAATAGAGACTTATGACGTTGCAGAGGCTCAATGCATCGCGTCTCTAGGGTTCACTAATCACTATTCACTATTCACAAAAAGAACATGATATCATTCGAGAACATCGACCGACCCTCATGGAAATACGATCTGCTCATGGCCTATCTGAGGGGAGCGCACAATGTGATATATTACCGCAAATTCCGGGTTGTCAATCCTGAAAACATCCCGCCGAAAGGGATTCCGACATTGGTCATCGCCAACCACCAAAACGGCATGATGGACGCGATGGCGATTCTGCATGCACTTTACGGGCACGACCGCCGTCAGCCGGTTTTCATCGCTCGCGGCGACATTTTCAAGAAGGATGCAGTGGCCAAAGCATTGAGATTTCTGAAAATCCTGCCCGTCTTCCGCCACCGCGACGGTGGCCGCAGCGACATTGAGAAAGACTTGGCCATCTTCAATCATGCGGCACAAATCCTCCAAAAAGGACGCTCGCTGGTCATCTTCCCCGAAGCTGGGCATCAGCAAGGACACTACATGAGCACTTTTAAGAAAGGGTTCAGCCGCATCGCCTTCACCGCAGAAGAGATCAACGACTTCAACCTTAACCTGCAGATTCTGCCACTCAATATCCACTATTCCAACTACTTCGAAGCTCGCGAAGATTTGACGGTCACCTGCGGCAAGCCCTTCACCTTCGAAGAATTCTTCGACATGTACAAGGAGACCCCCAACCCCGCTTATCTTGCCCTCAACGAGAAGGCGCGAGCACGGGTCAAGGAGATGACCCCCGACATCGATTTTCCAGAATACTACCACGAAATCGACGAACTCACACGCATCATGCGAGAGCCCATACTTATACGTAAAGAACTGAACAACAAGCTACTGTCTAACCAAAAGAAAGCCGACATGGAGACTATCGCCGCCGTACACAAACTACGCGACGAACAACCCGACCGCTTCTCCTCCTTGATGGACGATCTGCGACAATACATGGATTTGCTCCAAAAGACCGGTCTGAACTCCTGGGCTATCAACCGCAAAGTATCCGGCTTCAAGATGGTACTGCACATCCTCCTCTCAATCTTGTCACTGCCGATCTTCCTTTTCGGATACCTTAACAACCTCCTGCCCTCGTGGATAGCAAAGCATTTCGCCCACAAGATCAAAGACAAGATGATGCACTCCACCTTCCAATACTCCCTCGGCACGGCGTTCACTTTCCCGATTTGGTACATCATCCTCCTGATTGTGGTCAGTCTGGTAAGCCACCACTTCTGGATCGGCTTATTATATGTAATATTGTCAGCTATCACCGGTGTCATCGCCGCCGACCTGAAAAAAGCCTTCCGCAAGCTTCGCCTGCTCTTCAAGGCCCGCCGCCTCCGCAACACGGAGACATACAGGACGCTTTGCGGACTGAGCACGCGGATTATGGGGGAGATAGAGGGGATGTTGTATTGATGAAGGGGGGGTATCCATAGCCCCACACTGCGTTTCGCTTCTGTGGGGTTAATTGCGCTTCGCGCGTGTTGCCTCTCCGAGGCTGCTGAAGGAAGTAGTTTCTACTACACATTGCCATATCGGTTCAATTCTGCTCACTAATCACAACAATGACATGAAAAAGCAGAAACATGATGATTTCCGAGGCAAATACAAAAAATGTGACATAAAAAAGTGCGGACCCTTCTCAAAGTTTCCGCACTTTTCCGTATTTTCGTGAATATTTCTGCAATAAACGCTATTTCTGGTATTTTGCCTTCAGCACCTTGATCATATCAACGGTCATGGAGGCGAGGTCGTACTGGGGCTTGAATCCCCACTCCTCGCGGGCGCAGTGGTCGTCCATTTGGTTCGGCCAGGAGTCGGCGATGGTCTGGCGCAGCTCGTCGTACTGGTACTCCATCTGGAAGTCGGGGATATGCTTCTTGATCTCGTTGTAAATCATCTCCGGATCGAAACTCATAGCCGTGATGTTGAAAGAGTTGCGATGGACCAGTTTGGTCGGGTCGGCTTCCATAAGATCCATGGCGGCCTTCAATGCGTCGGGCATGTACATCATGTCCATAAAGGTGCCTTTCGCAATGGGGCAGACGAACTTTTCGCCCTTCACAGCTGCGTAATAAATCTCCACAGCGTAGTCGGTGGTGCCGCCGCCGGGAAGCGTCACGTTGGAAATCAGTCCCGGGAAACGCACCGAACGCGTATCCACGCCGAAACGTTTGAAGTAGTAGTCGCTGAGCAGCTCGCCCGTGACCTTGGTGACACCGTAAATCGTCTTCGGACGTTGGATGGTGTCTTGCGGGGTCATGTCGTGCGGCGTGTCGGGACCGAATGCGCCGATGGAGCTGGGAGTGAAGAGGGAGCAGCCGAACTCGCGGGAGACTTCCAAGCAGTTGATGAGCGCGCCCACGCCTACGTTCCAGCCTAACATCGGGTTGGCCTCAGCCTTCGCAGAGAGGATGGCAGCGAGGTTGTAAATCGCGTCGATGTTGTATTTTTTCACCGCATCGGCGATGTCTTGCGCGTTGGTGGCGTCGATTTTGCACGACGGACCAGCATCCGCCAAATCGCCCTTCAAGGGATAAATCATGTCAGCGGCAACCACGTTGTCGGTCCCGTAAACTGCACGCAATGCGGGGGTTAACTCTGAACCAATCTGTCCGCACGCTCCAATGACCAATATTTTTTTCATCTTTATCTTATTTTTTGTGAATACAAAATTTTGAGGGTGCAAAGGTACATTTTATTTATAAACAATTTGCCACCGATGATTATTTTTTGTCACATTTTGGATTACTTTGACTTTGACATTGACCTATACACTTTTGCATATTGCCTAAAACAAGAAAAGCGTGACCCGAAAGCCACGCTCAAAGATTATTACCATTACCGTAAAAATTGTCGGGGTGAGAAGACTCGAACTTCCGACCCCTTGCACCCCATGCAAGTGCGCTAGCCAACTGCGCCACACCCCGAATCTTTACAGCGGCAAAGATACACTTTTTTTCATTGTATCAACCATCTCTTGATTTTTTCTGAAATATTTTTATCATGTTATAAATCAACAAAATACAAAAAACACCCAAGCCTTTTACTATATCAGCTGTGACTATCGGCTCTCACTTTCCGCAAATTTTCCTCGTCTTTTCTCCAAATGCTTTAACACTAACTCATAACTAAAAAGGACGGCCTAATTGACCGTCCCTAAATAATATATATTGTAAAGACGTGATATAGCACGTCTCTACAGTGTTGACATTAAATCGTGTGGTAGGGAGTCAACAGACCCTTGCCGATTTCCACAGCTTCCTCGTTCTTGGGGATGAGGTGGTGGTGACGCTCAGGCAGGGATTTCTCCAGACCTTTGTGCAACATTTCGGGGGTGACAAGGGGTTTCACTTTCAGGAAACCACCCAGCACGATCATGTTGAACAGCTTAGCGATGCCCAGCTCGCTGGCCTTGTCGGTTGCTGCCACTTGATAGATGTTGATGTCCTTGCGGGTAGGGTGGTGAGAAATACCGTTGGGGTCGTAAACCAGGAGACCGCCAGGTTTCACGGCAGACTCAAACTTGTCCATAGACTGTTGGTTGAGGATGATAGCCGTGTCGAATTGGTTCAGATAGGGGGAGCAGATGCGCTCGTCGCTGAGGATGACGGTGACGTTGGAAGTACCACCGCGCATTTCAGGACCGTAAGAGGGCAACCAGCTCACTTCTTTGTCTTGCATGATGCCGGCGTATGCGAGGATCTTACCCATGGAGAGCACACCTTGTCCGCCGAAGCCTGCTATAATGATTTCTTCAGTCATTTTCTTGTGATTTTAATGATTATTTTTTTCTGAGTGAAAAGATGGTTTCGTTGGGCTGATCGAAAGTAGCCACGCGCTCGATGAACTTGGGATCGAACTTGCCGTCCACTTTCATGTCGCCGAGCGGGAAGTATTTGAGCGTGTTCTCTTCCATCCACTTGTTGGCTTGGACGGGAGTCATCTTCCAACCGGAGTTACAGTTGGAGGTCACTTCCACGAAAGAGACGCCCTTGTTAAGTTTCTGATTCTCGAAGGCCTGACGGATGGCTTTCTTGCACTTGCGGGCAGCTGCCGGGGTATAGACGGCCTGACGGGTGACATAGTACGTGCCAGGAAGTTGAGCCAGCATTTCAGTCAAACGCATGGTGTGACCCATCAGTTTCGGATCACGGCCGTAGGGACAGGTCACGGTCTCCATACCCTCAAGGGTGGTGGGAGCCATCTGACCGCCGGTCATACCGTAGATACCGTTGTTGATGAAGATCATGGTGATGTTCTCGCCGCGGTTGCAGGCGTGGACAACCTCGCCGCAGCCGATGGAGGCCAAGTCGCCGTCTCCCTGATAGGAGAACACGAAGGTCTCGGGGCGGAGACGTTTGATAGCAGAAGCGCAAGCCGGAGCACGACCGTGTGCGGCTTCCACGAAGTCAACGTCGAAATAGTTGTATGCCAGCACGGAACAACCCACAGGGGAGATACCGATGACATTGTCTTGAATGCCCATTTCCTCGATCACCTCGGCGATGATTCTGTGTACGACGCCGTGACCGCAACCAGGACAATAGTGCATTGTTGCATCCGTGAGAACCGGAGTGCGTTTGTACACCAAATTTTCGGGTTTGATTATATCTTCTCTTGTCATAATTTCAAGTGCTTAAATTATTTAACCATTTTTTTCATCGCTTCGAAAATCTCAACCGGGGTCGGGATAACACCACCGTAGCGACCGTAGTGTTCGACGGGGACTTTGCAATCGACAGCCAGTTTCACGTCTTCGATCATTTGGCCGCCGCTCATCTCAACACAGAGGATTTTCTTCATGCGGCCGCCGATTTCAGCAACTGCTTTCTTCGGGAAAGGCCACAAGGTGATCGGGCGGATCAAACCGACCTTCATGCCTTCGGCGCGTGCGAGCTCAACAGACTTCATGCAGATACGGGCTGCAGATCCGTAAGCCACGAAAATGTATTCAGCATCGTCGCATTGAATAGCTTCGTAACGAGCATCTTCCTCTTCGCATTTGCGATATTTGGCCTGGATGCGGTCGTTGATTGCCTCTTGTTTAAGAGCTTCCAGTTCGAGGGAAGTCACGATGCGGTGTTTGCCGGTGGAACGGTGTCCGGTGGCAGCCCAAGGACAATTTTCTTCGATATATTCGTTGGTCCAACGCGGTTTGTAGTCGTCAACCATGACTTTCTCCATCACCTGGCCGATGACACCGTCAGAGAGGATGGCGACCGGGTTGCGGTATTTGAAAGCGAGGTCGAAGCCCAGTTCCACGAAGTCGTACATCTCCTGCACAGAAGCGGGGGCGAGAGTGATCAGACGATAGTCGCCGTGACCGCCGCCCTTGGTGGTCTGGAAATAGTCGGACTGGGAAGGTTGGATGGTACCGAGGCCGGGGCCGCCGCGAACGACGTTCACACACAATGCGGGCAGCTCGGCGCCTGCGATATAAGAAAGGCCTTCCTGCATTAGGGAGAATCCCGGGGAGGAAGATGAGGTCATGACGCGTTTGCCGGCAGCAGCGCCTGCATAAACCATGTTGATGGAAGCCAATTCGCTCTCAGCTTGCAGAACAACCATGCCAGTGGTCAAATATGGTCTCTCCGCCATCAGGTGCTCCAGCACTTCTGACTGCGGGGTAATGGGATAGCCAAAGTAACCGTCACAGCCACAACGGATGGCGGCTTCAGCAATGGCCTGGTTTCCCTTCATTAATACTAATTGTTTTGCCATTTTGATAGATGTTTTAATTAATTGTTGTTAAAATTCTTGATTCCTCGCGCGAATTAGCACTTAGCGCGGTACACTTCAATGACCCCGTCGGGACAGATCACTGCGCAGCTTGCGCAACCGATGCAAGCGTCCTCGTTGACCATTTCGAGATAGTTGTAACCCTTGGCATTCACCTTCTTGGAGAGGGCGATGCATTTCGGGTCTTGCGGACAACCGGTTATGCAGACGGCACAACCTTTACACTTTTCAGTGTCGATGACTAAAGCTCCTTTAAATGCCATAATTTTAATATTTTAGAGAGTTATTGTATTGATTTTTTGTTGATTTCGACCATAAAAATATCAAGTGGCAAATGTACATTTTTTTTTCTTACGGCGGGAAATAATTTTTCTCGACCGTTGCGCTTACATGATCCGTCCTGTTGTCAAGACATATCCGTTTCCTATTCACTCTGAAACACTGGCAAGCATTCTTTTCGAGTACTGCATTACGCTCAATCGTGTCTAACTGAGCGACACATAAGCTGGAGCGGAAAGAGGGAATTGTTTTATAGATCGCCCAGAGAGACTTAAATGAGCTGTTTTTCCTTTTATTGATGTGCGCCCCGTCGCGCATCTACAGGAGGATCTCCTGATATTCCCTTTTGAACCACGTAATCTGCCGCTTCGCGTATCTGCGGGTGTGCGTCTTGATGTCCGTAACCGCCTGTTCCAGCGTGCATTTGCCGTCGAAACAGTCGAACAATTCCCGGTAGCCCACCGTGTTGAGGGCGTTGAGGTCGCGATAGGGCAACAATCCTCGCGCTTCCTCCAGCAGCCCCTCCTCCATCATTTTATCGACCCGCCGGTTGATGCGGTCGAAGAGCACTTCACGCGGACGGTTGAGGAAGTGCTTCTCGATGTTGAAATCACGGACGGTTTGCTTCTTGTGCAGATGTTCAGAGTAGGGTTTTCCTGTTTGCAGACTCACCTCCAACGCCCGCATGATGCGCTTGGAGTCATGGGGGTTGACTGTGGCGGCATATTCAGGGTCGAGGAGTTGCAGTTGTGCGTGCAATGCTTCTACGCCGTTGTTGTTGAACAGGTTGATGACGTATTGCCGCGTGTTCGGGTCAGGGTCGGGCATTTCATCGACCCCATGGCACACCGCGTCCAGATATTGCGGACTGCCGCCGGTCATGATGACCAGGGGATGCTTTTGGAACAGCTCTTTCAGCAGGTTGAGCACATCCTGCTCGAACATATACACATTGTAGTAATCATGGATGGAGAGCATCCCCACAAAAAAATGTTGCGCAGCGGCCAGTTCCTCCTCGGTGGGAAAAGCTGTGCCGATGCGCATCTCTCTATAGAACTGGCGGGAATCGGCCGAGATGATCGGCGCGTGCCAGCGTCGGGCCAGCTCGATGGTATAGGCGGTCTTGCCCACTGCCGTCGGGCCGGTCAGTATGTACAGCGTCGGGCCACTAAAAGTCGCTGAACTCATTCAGATCGGTGTAGTCCTCCTCGTTGTAGCCGTCGTCAAAGCCGAAGTCGTCCTCTTCCTCTTCCAGTTCGTCCAAAAGCAATTGCGCTTCATCGACATCGGGCTGAGGCAGGTCTTTGGCGGTGAGCCGCACAGGGAGGGTCCCCTTCTGGAAAGTGCAACGCGGGAACTCCTCGGGTTTGTCGGTCTGCGCCGCCTTCTGGAACTCGATGTAGAACGTCTTCGGGTCGATGAAGTCGTACTCATAGAGGATATGCTGGTGCGGATCGGTGATGAAGTCCTTCAGGATCGCGTCTTTCATCACGAACTTCGGCAGACGCGTCTTCGTGCTGAACGAATCCTCGTCGTCATACTCTGGCGCTTCCGCCACCTCGTCTTCCGACGTGTCCATGATGGTGATCTCCTTCTGCTTGTTCCATTTCTGGTCGCAGATGGAGAAGGCGGCGAACTCATTACCCTGCAAGCCCAGACACTTGTACAGGAACAGGTGGAAGTCCTCAAAGTTGGTGTTCGCGAGCACATCCACGTCACGCACGAAGTCCTCCACCTCGTCGTAAAACACTTTGAATTTGTAGTAGTACATGATTTTAATGGTTATAGTTTATTGATTAATGAGGCTTACAGGCTTACGAGCTTACAAGTTTATAGGGAAGGTCATAGTTAAAGTTAAAGTTAAAGTTGAAGCCAAAGCCAAAGCCAACGTCTATTCCGCCTCTTCGGGTTCTTCCATATTGTGATACACGTTCGAGACATCCTCATCCTCATTGAGTTTGTCGAGAAGGAGGTTAACTTCAGCGCGTTCCTCGTCTGTGAGTGTTTTGAGTTCCTTCGGGATGCGGTCGAACTTGAAGCTCTTGATCTCGTACTTGTTGTCTTCCAAGTATTTCTGGATGGGACCAAAGGCTTTATATTCAGCCATCACGATCACTTCCTCGTCGTCGGCGTCGATTTCGGCGTCGAAATCCATCATCGCAAGTTCGAACTCCTCGATGTCAAGTTCAGGAGTGCGGGCAACAGTGAAGATGCTCTTATGGTCGAACAGGAAGTCTAGCATTCCGGAGGTGCCGAGGGAGCCTCCGAATTTGTTGAAGTAGCTGCGCACGTTGGCGACAGTACGCTGGTTGTTGTCGGTGGCAGCCTCAACGAGGATGGCAATGCCGTGAGGTCCGCGACCTTCATAGACCATCTCTTTGTAATCGGACATATCTTTCTCGAAGGCGCGTTTGATGGCGCGATCGATATTATCTTTCGGCATATTCTCGTTTCTGGCGGACTGGATTAGCAGACGGAGTTTGGAATTCTGTTCAGGGTCGGGGCCACCGGCTTTGGCAGCCATCGTGATTTCCTTGCCCAGGCGTGTGAAAGTCTTGGCTAAATATGCGTTTCTCTTGAAAATTCTTGCTTTACGATATTCAAAAGCTCTTCCCATTTTCTTTTATTTTAAATATGAATACTACAGTAAATTCGTGAATTAAAAAATCGCCGCAAAGGTACAATTTTTTTTCGTTGGAAAAGAAAATAATTTGGTCATCATTATTTTAGTGTGAGCTTTTGCTATAAAACAGACTGACGGTCAAGTGACAACTGCCATTAGCAAAAAAATATTTCTAAACAGAGCGGGATATTTCAAAAAAATAGTATCTTTGCGACCTCAATTTTATGAGGCATAAAAGTTTTGTATCATTCTTAAAATCATTCAAATTATGCAAAAAAAAGGCAACAAATACGGCACGCACCGCGTGATTGAACCCAAAGGCGTTCTCCCGCAGCCCGCAAACAAGCTCGACAACAACATGGACGAGATTTGGGACAATGAAATCCTCATTGATGTCCAAACCCTGAACATTGACTCCGCATCTTTTACCGACATCCACAATTATGCCAAGGAGCAGGCTGGTCCAGACGCTCCCGTGGAAAAAGTCATGGAAGAAGTGAAGAAAGAGATGCTTCTGAACGTCGAACTGCAGGGCAAGCACCGCAACCGCCGCACCGGTTCTGGCGGCATGTTGCTCGGCAAAGTTGAAAAGATCGGTGACGCTCTCAAGGGCAAAATCGACCTCAAAGAGGGCGATCGTATCGCTACCCTCGTCAGCCTCAGCCTCACCCCGCTCCGCATTGACGAAATCCTTGAAATCCGTCCCGAAGTTGACCAAGTCGATATCAAAGGTAAGGCTATCCTCTTCGAGAGCGGTATCTACGCCAAGATCCCGACCGACATGCCCGAAAAGCTCGCTTTGAGCGCATTGGACGTGGCAGGTGCTCCCGCACAAACCGCTAAATTGTGCCAATACGGCCAAACCGTCGTCATCCTCGGTGCCGGTGGCAAGAGCGGTATGCTCTGCTGCTACGAGGCCAAGAAACGCGTCGGTGTCAATGGCAAAGTCATTGGTATCACCAACAGCCCGAAAAGCACCCAACGTATCAAAGATCTCGGCTTCTGCGACATCGTGGAGTCCGTCGCTGGCATGACCCCCGTCCAAGTCTATGAACTCGTAGAAAAACTCACCGACGGCAAGATGGCAGATGTCACCATCAACTGCGTCAACGTTCCCGATCAGGAGATGACCGCTGTGCTCATCACGAAAGACGACGGTATCGTCTATTTCTTCAGCATGGCCACCAGTTTCACGAAAGCTTCCCTTGGCGCTGAAGGTATCGGCAGCGACGTGAACATGATCATGGGTAACGGCTACACCAAAGGCCACGCCGAATTCACCCTCCAGGAGCTCCGCGAAAGCCCCGAACTCAGAAAGATCTTCGAAGAGTTATACGCATAACCCTCCGAATCTTTATACCATTAGTAATAATTATCTTATGTAATAAGCGGTGTGTAACGAGCGCCGCTTATTTTTTTGTTTATACGCTGATGTCGTTTTATCACTTTCCTTGAGCTGCCTCGGAGAGGCAACACGCGCGAAGCGTAATTAACCCCATACAAACAATCAACAGGATCTCTGCCCTCTACAGCATAATGCGAAGGAATTGCTCCAGATTTCCCCTTTTTATCGTATTCCACATTGTAATATCCATCAGCAATCGCACCATATTTTTCATAGTCCGAGGACATCGTAAATCCGATGTAACTATCTATATCATCAGATCCAGACTTGCCATAAACAGTCACTTTTGCAGTTACAGCTCCTTCGCCATCTAAACAGCCGCCTTTGCCTAATTTTTCATTAGTTGAACCTTCAAAAAGAACCACTGTTTCTCCGAGATAACGACCGTTAATATGGTTTTCATCCATCTGCTCTTGGCTTTTATGATCTGTCCATTTAATCTCCCCATTTTCATTTTCATACCATGCCCCCCCGTTCGGATCCACCAACTTCACCGGGTTGTCCGCGCAATACGTGTACGGCGACAATGACGGATATTTCGCCGCCATCGGGTCCACGCTCAGCCAGATGCTCAAATCCGAGCTGTAATACCGTGAGCCAAAGTAGCTTAGGCCCGTTTCGGGGTCGCGTTCTTTGGCGGAGAAGGTGAAAGTTCCGTCACAGCGGGGGTGTTGTCCGGGATTCCGCCACACGGGTGCGGTGTGCCGTGGCCGGGACTGGCCGGGGGTGTGGCGGAATGGCGGTGGGAGATGCTCCGCGTATCGCGAGTAGATGCGCGGAGTCGGCGATTGCGTCTCCACACTTGCAAGAGCGGGGCTATATGTGAGGGTGGAAAGCATAGGTGTTTTTGATGGGTGCATTATAAGAAAGCTCTGTTGTTGGCTATTATTTGTAACATTTCTCGAAATCACATGATAGTTGAAATCGTTACAAACTATAAGATTGAACGGTTTTAAGCACCCAGTCTAATTGTTTCTCGCAGTAAGAATATCTAAACCTAATAAACTTCGGGTTTTGGGCGATAAACCGTGTTTTGCCTTTGGAAATTGTCTTATTTGCCACAAAAGACTTGTATGATAATATGCAATCTCCATCAAAAACATGAAAAGAATCTAACGAAATCACGAGAGTTCCTTTAGGTATCTCTTTTCTTACTTTTCTGTTCCAACAAGGGAAAGAACGTATCAACAAATCCTGATAACGCTGCACGAAATCCTGGGCCGGTTCAAAATCACTATTCATAACCAAGTAGAAACGTTGTTGGGGAAGAATTGAATCTAAAAAGTTAATCAATGACATGTTCAGAAGTTTATTCGTTTGCATAAAAGGATCGGATGTGCCGTTGTAATAATAGAAACGGAAGCGGATGTAAGGAGGAGCATCATCCACAAAATTCTCCCAATTTTCAATAAGAATGTTTGAATGGAACAAGCTGGCTATCAAAACATAATCGAATAATCCGTTATTACATAGAAAAAGACAACTATCCAAATCTTTCTTTAGATTGTCAGACTTCGGTATATCACGAACCCTATGATACGCCATCTCTGTATCACCTGTAAACAATGTGTCACCCATCAATTTTGACATGGAAAATATTAAAAAGGAGTCAGTATTTCCGCCAAAACGTCGAAAATACCATTGTCTGTAATCTTCAAGGCGAACTACGGCTTCCCCACAATAATTATCTGTAGAGATGTACATGCATAGAAATGGGTTATCTGCGAGCAATGCAACCTTATACAGTTTGGACTTATCAATTTTTGACAATTGCGCAATGTAAACGCTATCCGAAATCCCCCCATACTGCGCATAACCTCCAGATACTGTTGCGCTAATCAAGACTACTGATAAGAAAAATATGCGAATTGATCTATTCATTTTTTTGAGGTTTAGGTGTGAAATAGTGGTCGAGTTCGGACTCCGGAATTGGAATTCCAGGTTCTCCGTTGCGGCCAATAGCTGTTCGGGGTTGTAGGTTGTGCTCTTTCAACACAATGTTTTGTAAGTTAATGGCATTGATTTCTTCATATCTGACACCATTGTTTGTTTGTCGGTCTGCTTCATACATGCCCTTATCTTTGTTCCAGCCATGGCCTAATAATTCATGGGTTAAGACGGCACACGACAATCTGTCCCCATCAACACAATTATTCTTTTTCGAAAAAGGATTATAATGTGTTATCGTTCCGCTTCCTTTTCCTGGGATGGAGATATTATTGTTATCAAGAGCTTCGTTATAGTCGTCGCCATCGGATGATAATTTGATGCTATGCGAATGTTTACTTTTAATCAAATCATTCATTTTATTTCGAATAATTGAACTTTTAGAATTTTTTAATGAGTTTAAATCTTTCAAGACACGCCCTTCAAAAGAATTCGCTTTTGGGACAAACTCGCATCCATCCTTCCCTTCAAGTCCATTCCCATTATATCTATATTTTACCCCATCAATTTCTACATATATCTCCTCCCCATTCGGATCCACCAACTTCACCGGATTATTAGCACAATAAACATACGGACTCAATGAGGGATATTTGTGAGCCATCGGGTCCACGCTCAGCCAAATGCTCAAATCGGAGGAGTAATACCTTGAGCCAAAGTAAGAATAGCCTGTTTCGGTGTCGCGTTCTTTGGCGGAGAAGGTGAAAGTTCCGTCACAGTGGGGGTGTTGTCCGAGATTCCGCCACACGGGTGCTGCCTGCCGTAGCCACGGATGGCCGGGGGTATGGCGGAATGGCGGTGGGGGTGCCGGAGCGGATCCCTTGCCGGACAAGGCCTTGAAAGAATGGTTTTGCCGGTTCGCGGCAGGGGCCAAAGCCCGGTGGGAGGGCGCGACCTCGCAGTAGGCATGTCCCGCTGGGACAGAAGCCCGGTAGGAAACGGATGCGGTGAGGGGTTCCTGAAGCCCCTTCAGGGGCTGGAGGGGGTGTATCTCCGCGTATCGCGCGTGGCTGCGCGGAAACTCTCGCAGACATTCTTCGGAATTCTGCGGGATCTGTGGACTATATGTGAGGGTGGCGGGCATAGGGCTTTATGATGTGGCGAAATTACAAAAATATCATATACGGATCAATTGCATTTTTGCGTATGCTATTCTGGGGGTAGATAATATAACTCTTTGATGTTTTCCGTTGACACTAAGCAAAATTTTTTCACCGAGTTCCCTAAATACAAATACTTATTATGAAGATATAGACCTTTCCATGAATCATACGCTTGCCTACAAAAACACTCCATCTCATTTTCAAGTGGAACAAGAATTAAATTTAGAATATCACCGATGGTAATAAGCGGGAGAGTGTTGTCCACCTTCTCCTCACACGTTGAAACAACAGTGTATGGTGTTAGCTTTTTCACAGAATCAGGGAGGATGTGAGCGTCCACAATATGAATAAGATAACAGATAAAAATTTCGTTTTCATACACACTGTCTATATCTATCACCTGATATTTATGAGAAGAGCCATCCAATAGAGGTTTCGCATAAACAGAATTTATTATAGTCGTGTCATGCCGCATTCCTTGAAAATAAAAATAAGACGAGTAAACTTCTTTGATCAGAATATAATTGCTTGAATCGTACTCTATAAAACTGTTGTCATAAGAATAATTAACATTAGCCAATCTGCACATGGAATCATGATATTGTATATATGGGTCGTTACCATACCAAACAATCTGTGAAAAAGAATTCAGGAACATCGATAAAACGATGAATGAAAATAATATTTTTTTTATGATTCCGTACATTGTTTTTCTTCTTTAACACGTTTTAGTTCCATAAAAGGATTATCCATGATATACAACGTTTTGGATTACTTGAATAAATTGTATCCGTTTAGCTTTGATTTAAGGTCATTGTATTGTTTTCTTGAAATATTTAACATTTGACATATTTTTGTTTCAGCAGATGGAGGACATGAGGCTGCGTTGTTGTGAGCAGCCACATAAGCAGGAGTATCACCAATTGCCATTTCAGCAGCGATTCCGCTGACAAGGGATGCACATCCACCATAATGAGATTCTGTGATTTCATGCATTATCACTCCACCTATATCACTTTTTAAATAGTTCTGTTTTAAAACAGGAAGACATACAAATTGGTCTGTGAAAGCAAATGCATGCCCCAATCCTGATGCATTTTCCCCTAATTTATTGCCATAAAAACCGGCTCCGAATTCCGTTGTTCTACCTTTGTAAAGATTGTTAATGCTTACCGACAAATTTACAACCACCTCTTGATCCATAATTGCATCATATAATTTTTGCTCATCTTCAGACAGTTGAGCTCCATCTTTAATGGTGGCTGACAATCTACCTGTTTTTGAATCTCTTTCCAAAGAAAGATTTTTGGCATACCCCACTAAATATTCAAATGCTTTTTCTGCCGCTTTAGCATCAGATTCCGAATCTGGAGATGCCCCACAAATAAAAACATCCTCCCCGTTCGGATCCACCAACCTCACCGGGTTGTCCGCACAGTAAACATACGGACTCAGCGAAGGATATTTGTCACTCATGGGGTCCACGCTCAACCAGATGCTCAAATCGCTGCTGTAATACCTTGAGCCAAAGTAAGAATAGCCGGTTTCCAGGTCGCGTTCTTTTGCGGAGAAGGTGAAAGAGGAGTTAGCAGTTGCGGGGAGGTCGGAAGATATCCGCGTATCATACGTTGCTACACGTATGATGTCTGCGGAAATCTGTGCGGTCTGCAGGCTATGTGCACGGTAGTGGGGCATTGGTGATTTGTTTGCGGGGCTAAGATACGATTTTGGGGATTAACTTGCTGTAAGAATTATCGAAGTCTATTAGTTAGTTTCAATAATTGGTTTTGTAAAGAGGGAACTATTTTTATTAATTTATCGTCTTTAAAAATATACTGAAAATCAATCAGAAATCCGTCTAGGGGTTTCTTCATTTTCGGGTAAGCTTCCCGCAGAAGTTGTTCTGGACAACGACTTTTACGGGAAATAGATTTCCAGGAATCATTCTTTTTGACCAAATAGGTAAACATACATCTGTTTTGGCACAGTTCCATATCGTCAGGAGATTGAACAAACCTCTGATCTACTATATCATAATATATGGTGATGTGATTGGATAGAACTATATGATGATCCATAAGGTTAAAAGATTGTTCGTTTGGGAAACGAATTTTTGTTTTAGTTTTTTCAAAATAATCATCAAAAACAAATTCTTCTTCTCTGCTTATGGCATAAAAAAAATAGTTTCCAATTCTTCCTGCCCCTATAAAATGATCAATGTCCGTGTTCAAAAATGATGGAGCAATTCTTGTGATACTGTATGGCATGACAGTAATGCCTATGAAATCATGGCCGTAAAACACTAATTTTATAAGAAATGGTGTTTCCAGAACTGAGAAATAGGGACACTTCTTTGCCGAATCAACAACCTCTCTGATTGCGCGGTCAAGTTCATTGTTGACAATATGACACCGATCATATCGTTTGTTGGTTTGTGCCTGTAACAAGGATATGCAAAAGAGGATTAGTGAAAAAACAAATGTTTTTTTTCTCATACACATTGTAAATTAGTCGGTTGTGTAAAAATTATAAAAACCGTCAACTGGCTTCCCTTTCTTAATCCAGCATCTTGTTAATCCCTTGTGACGGATGCCCATAGTGATTTCCGGTTGATTTCTCAACATTTCTTTCCATGCTCGATGATCAGAATAATTTGAATTATTTGCTGTTTCGAAAGTGCTTGGAGTCCATCCAGTTGTCGTCAGTTTGTCAGCCCAATGGCTATGAGTGTAGTTTTCAACAGTATTGGGTAAAGCATCCATAACCATTTTGGAAATCACGATCTCTCCATCTTTTCCATCTTGAGTATGATTTGCACCGACGAAACACTCGCCAGAGGTTGTCCTCAGGTACCCCCACTCAACGTCTGTATGATCTGCCATAAAATGAAAGACCTTAGTGGCATCCTCTCTACCCATAGATAAAATTGTTTGAGTCTTATTAGATTGGTTACCATCTCCTTTAGCTTTGGCAAAAACACCATTACCAGATAATGTCACTTTGTGGGAACCACATATCATAACATCTTTGCCCTCGCAAGTTTTAACATTGGGATAGCCTGTTTTTTTATTTACGTATATTGTGTCCTCCCCGTTCGGATCCACCAAGATCACCGGATTATTCGCGCAATAAACATACGGACTCAACGAAGGATATTTGTGAGCCATCGGGTCAACGCTCAGCCAGATGCTCAGGTCGGAGGAGTAATATCGTGAGCCAAAGTAACTTAAACCGGTTTCGGTGTCGCGTTCTTTGGCGGAGAAGGTGAAAGTCCGGTTGGGAGTTAGGAGTGAGGAGTTAGCAGTTGGTTGGGGGACATCGAAATGCGGGGCGGTGATTCCGAATTCTGAATTCGAAATTCCGAATTGCGCAGTGGAATTCTGCGAGATCGGCGGGCTATATGTGGGGGTTGTGGGCATAGTGGGGTTGAGGGAGTATATGCATTTGGTTAATAGGGCCTTCTCACCCCTTGAAAATTGCCATCTTTATCAAAGATATATTTAACAGTTATGATAAAACCAGGTATAGGGTATTCGTATTCAGGATATTCTTCTCGTAATTTTTTTTTCATCACAATAACATTTTGTTGCAATAGATTCCCAAGTGTCACCATGTTTTACAATATAATCAAATTCTATCCTGTTGTTTAAACCACATTGTGCTTCCGTATCCACATAATCATCATCTTTTAGGAATCCGCCATTTTTAGCAATGTATGATGTCTCAACATAGACATTTGCTGGATATATATGGTCAAAAAAATTTTCATTCCTATCAAAACACAAATCAACAAGAGTATCTTTCTCTACAAAATAGTTATTCAACTCGTTTGTATGATTAAAATCTTTGATATAATAAATTTGATTGTCAAAAAAACAAACTCCATCACATTTCAACCCTTCATGGTTCCGATAATTACAGATTGTAGTAGCGTTTTGAGGCAAGATACGAACAATGAGTAAATCACTTTCTAAAAAACAAAGAGTGACATAATACTTCTTTTTTAACACCGAGA
>CAMJXE010000002.1 GCA_946409645.1 uncultured Bacteroidales bacterium | reverse complement strand
GCGGAGAGAGCGAGATTCGAACTCGCGGAAGAGTTACCCCTTCGTCAGTTTAGCAAACTGGTGGTTTCAGCCACTCACCCACCTCTCCGTGGTTTCATTTCTGAAATCGGCGGCAAAAATACACTTTTTTTTGATACAACGGCACGCTTGATGAAAAAAAATAATCAGGAACGATAAATGATTGTGGTAGGGGCGAATAATCATTCTCCCCTACATGCCATAACCAAAAAAAGTGTACTTTTGCGGCCTCAAATTTAGTCAAATGATGAAATATTCCGTTGCTCAGATAGCAGAATTGATTTCTGCCGAGATTATTGGCGATCCGAAGGCTGAAATCACCACGATATGCAAAATCGAAGAGGGCGTGCCTGGCGGCCTCACCTTCCTTTCCAATCCGAAATACACCCAATATTTATATACCACCAAAGCCACCGCGGCCATCGTCAACCGCGATTTCGTGCCCGAGCAGGAGGTGCCCTGCACCCTCATCAAGGTGGCCAACTCCTACCTCGCCTTCGCGCAGCTGCTGAATTTCTACCAGGAAAACAAGCCGCGCAAGACCGGCATTTCCGACAAAGCATGCATCGCGCCGACTGCCAAAATCGGGCAGAACGTCTATATCGGCGAGTTTGTGAGCATCGGGGAGGGCGCGGAAATCGGCGACGGCGCGAGCATCTACCCGCAGACCGTCATCGGCGACCGCGTGCGCGTCGGGGCCCGCACAACGCTCTATGCGGGCGTGAAGGTCTATGAGGAGTGCCACATCGGAACCGACTGCATCCTGCACGCTGGGGCGGTCATAGGAGCTGATGGTTTCGGTTTTGCTAACCAAGATGGCGAATATCTCAAGATCCCGCAGATCGGCAACGTCGAAATCGGCAACCATGTGGAGATTGGTGCCAACACCTGTATCGACCGTGCGACGATGGGTTCCACCCGCATCCACGACCATGTGAAAATCGACAATCTGGTGCAGATTGCGCACAACGTCACGGTAGGGGAGGGTACCGCTTTCGCCGCTCAGGCAGGCGTGGCGGGCTCCGCGAAACTCGGCAGCCGCTGCATCGTGGCGGGCCAGGCGGGCATCTCCGGTCACATCACCATCGACGACGGCACCGTCATCGGCGCGCAATCGGGCGTCACCCATTCGCTCAAACAGGGCGTCTATCTCGGCAGCCCGGCCGTTCCCGCTTCCGAGGAGCGCAAACTCATCGTGCTGCGCCGCAAATTACCCGAACTGTATCAACAATATATAAACAACAAAAAGAACCAATAACTTTCATGACAGCATTGCAAACCACCATCGCCTCTCCGGTATCTGTATCGGGGAGAGGCTTACATACGGCTCAGCAGGTGACGGTTACGTTCGTGCCTGCGCCCGTGGATTTCGGTGTCCAGTTTGAACGCATTGACCTTCCTGGCCACCCGGTCATCAAGGCTAGTCCTTACACGGTGTTCGACACTTCACGCGGCACCTCCATTCGCGAGGGAGAAGCGCAAGTGCATACTGTTGAGCATCTTATGGCTGCTCTCGCCGGACTCGGTATCGACAATGTCCTCGTCAGAACCGTCGGCCCGGAAACCCCCATCCTCGACGGCAGCTCCCGCATCTATGTGGAGATGCTGAAGGAGGTGGGCATCAAGAAACTGAAATCCCCCAGAAGAATCGGCACGGTGAAGGAGGAGATTTCCTTTTCCATCCCGGAGAAGCAGATAGAACTTACCATCAAGCCTTCCGACCGCTTCAAGATGACGGTGAATGTGGATTACGGAACGAAGGTCCTGGCTGCCCAGCAGGCCATATTGGACAATCTTGAGAGCTTTGTTCCCGATGTCTATAATTGCCGCACGTTCGTCTTTTTGGATGAACTGCAGTTCCTGATTCAGAACAATCTGGCACGCGGCGGCGATTTGGACAACGCCATCGTGTTCGTTGACAAAGTGCCCGACAACAAGGTGTTGAATGCGCTCGGCGACTTCTTCCATAAGAAAGATATCACGGTTACGGCGGATCATATCTTGAACAATACGCATTTGCGTCATCCAAATGAGCCGGCCCGCCACAAGCTGCTGGATCTCATCGGAGACCTCTATTTATTGGGGGTTCCGTTGTGCGCGGAGATTGTTGCGAACCGTCCCGGACACTTCGCCAACACCTCCTTCGCAAAAAAAATAATGGAAAGTGATGCTTTTTGTGTAACTTTTTGAAACAACCTTCGTAAGAGTAAAATGATTATGAATTAATTTTCATTGTCTTACATAGGTTAATGGTTTTGGACAGCGGTAGCATCTACCGCTGTTTTTTTGTGCTCTTCTTTCTGGATTTGAATTTCGAGTTCTTCTTCTTGGCCTGTCTCAGCTTCTGTTTCTTCATCTTCTCCACGGATTGCAGATAGCGCTCCCTGACATGGGAGATGTATTCCTTTGTGAATTTGGGCGTCCCGTATCGGGCCATCTTCCCTTCGATGTTGGCGGCGCGGCCAAGCAAGTAGGAGGTCGGCTTGGACGGGTTGCGTTTGATCGGGTTGGGATAGCAGGCGGTGATCAGGGCGGCCTGGTGGGCTGTCAGCTGCGAGGCGTGGCAGTGGAAGTAGGTTTGCGCCGCCATTTCGGAACCGTAGATGCCCGGTCCCATTTCGATCACGTTGAGATATACTTCCATGATGCGCTCTTTCGACCAGAAAGTCTCGATGAGGAAGGTGAAGTAGGTCTCCACGCCTTTGCGCACCCAAGAGCTTTTCGGCCAGCAGAATACGTTCTTGGCTGTCTGCTGCGAGATGGTGCTGCCGCCGCGGTGACGACGGCCGCTTTTGCGCTCCTCCACGACCGTGTTGAGGGCGATCACGTCGAAGCCGCGGTGTCCGAGGAAGTAGTTGTCCTCCGAAGCGATGGCGGCGCGGTACATATAGGGCGAAATTTTCTCGATGGGCACCCATTTCTTGTGGATGCCGTTGCCTTCATGGATGGCCTTCACGCACTGGAATGTGGTGACCGGCGGATTTACCCAACGATATAGAATGGGGAGTAAAATACTGATTATGAATAATATAAGAATAGTTTTCCCAACTGCTTTCCATAACTTTTTTGCCTTTGAACTCTTTGCCATAACGTCTTCAATATTACGCTGATACCTGATTTTTTAGCGGCGGCAAAAATAATTTTTTTATGGTGGTGTTGTAGTCAAAAAAAATATATATGCACTTTATTATTTGCAACCAAAAAATTCTGTAATTTTGCCGTCGGTTAACTTAGCGGCTTGTTTTTTGTTTTGACACTATAAATATGCAAAATAACATCGCTATGTTGATGAGTTTTAGTGAATTAATAAGACTTACGTTAAACTATAAAGTAAATGACAAATATAACTTATACCGAAGCTTTTGAAGAACTCAAGGAGATCGTTGATCAGCTGGAGAACGACAGCATCAGCGTTGATGAGCTGACCGAAAAAATGAAAAGAGCTACCGTTTTGATGAAAATATGTCGTGATAAACTGACCAAAACGGAAGAAGAAGTCAACAAAACCATCACTGAATTGTCGTAAATGTCCACTTTTGAACTGATAGATCCCGAAATTGAAGCCTACTGCGAGTCGCATACCACCGCCGAATCGGAGCTGTTAGGTCGTCTTTACCGACAAACACACTTGCAGACCATCAACCCGAGAATGGCTTCCGGACAACTTCAAGGACAGTTTTTGTCGTTGATTTCCAAAATGATACGACCTCGGAAGATATTGGAAATCGGCACTTTCACCGGATATTCCGCCATCTGTCTTGCCGAAGGGTTGGCCGACGATGGTGTTTTGCATACCATTGAAATCAACGAGGAATACGAAGACCGCATCCGCGAATTTGTGGCGCAAAGTCCAGACCATGACAAAATCAAACTACATATCGGAGATGCGAAAAGGATTGTCCCTTCCCTGAGGTCGGATTGGGATTTAGTGTTCATCGATGCTGAGAAGACCGATTACCAAGAGTATTACGATATCGTGCTTCCACTAGTCAGGAAAAATGGTTTCATATTGATTGATAATACTTTATGGAATAGCAAGGTGGTTCATGAGGTTAGACAAAACGACAAAGACACGCAAGCGATACTGGCGTTCAACGATATGGTGCAGCAAGATTCACGAGTGCGGAACTTGCTGCTGCCTTTTCGTGACGGTATCATGATAATCGAAAAATTATGATGAGAATAGACATATTGACACTTTTCCCCGAGATGTTTCCTGGTGTTTTCGGCAGTTCGATTCTGAAACGCGCCGTCGAAAAAGGCTATTTGGAAGTTCACGTACATAATATTCGGGATTACGCTTACGATAAACACCATCGCGCCGACGACTACCCGTTCGGAGGTGGTGCGGGCATGGTGATGATGGTGGAGCCGATTGCCCGTTGCATCGAACAGCTGCAAAGTGAGCGCGACTACGACGGCATCTTCTTGATGGCACCCGATGGGGTGACCTTTAACCAACAGAAAGCCAATGAGTTGTCGCTACAGAAGAATATCATCTTACTGTGCGGTCACTACAAAGGCGTGGATGAGCGCGTGCGGGAGTTGTACATCACTGAGGACATCAGCATTGGCGACTACGTGCTTTCAGGCGGCGAACTGGCAGCCATGGTCATCACCGATGCCATCGCGAGAGTGATTCCCGGCGTGATCAGCGACGGAGCCTCCGCCCTTTCCGACTCGTTCCAAGACAACTTGCTCTCCGCTCCGGTTTATACTCGTCCAGCCGACTTCCGGGGGCACCGCGTACCCGACGTGTTGCTCTCGGGTAACCAAAAGTTGATTGACGAATGGCGTATGAATCAGCAACTTACACGAACCCAAGAAAGAAGACCAGATCTATTGTGCCATGAGTAAACTCTCTGAATACTGCCAATCGCTGCGTACTCCTGATACATTTTTCAACATCAGCTATGCTGTCATGATGTTTATGATGGTGACATTGCCCATCACTGTTTTCTTCATGTGGCCGATTGGGGTCACACTTATGCTCCTTTGGATTTGTCAATGGAACTGGCATGAAAAATGGGAAAACTTCAAAGCAAACGATGGCATTCCCTACGGATTTTTTCTACTTGGCATTTTTCTCATACCCGTTTTAGGATTTATTAACTCTACAAACATGCCCATTGCATGGCGTTCTTTCGAGTGCCACTTGTGGTTCCTTTTCACCCCGCTGGTTTTCCTCACCACTTCTGCCAAACTTTGGTCTAAACGACACATCAACACCTTGTTGCTGCTTTTTTCTATCAGCCAGATTCTCCTGCTCGTTTTCCTTTTTGCAAGGGCTATCTACAAGACCCGTGAGACGGGTGACACGAGTTACATGTATAATAACTTTTTCTGCTATAAACGTCACCATGCATACGTTGCGCTTTACGCCACCTTTGTCTATTTGTTGATTTTCAAGTATTTGATTGATCACTTCTACGAGTTGTCTAAAAAGAAGTTCCTGCTATGGTTTCTGCTGGAGCTGTTCATCGCGATCGGCGTGTTTTGTGTTTATTCCCGCGCCGGCATCCTCACTTTTCTCCTGATGAACACAATCTGGTGTCTTTATGCCATTCGAATAAGGCCCACAACTTGGAAATACATGCTTTCGTTAGTCGTTTTTGCTGCCGCACTGTTCACTGTTTTAATTGTCACATCCCCCAACAATCGTTTCACGGAAGATGCTTTCAGTTTCCGCAATCACGACAAAACGAACAAAACAATTGACCCGAGATTGATAATATGGCAAGCGGCATGGGATGCCGCCATGGATAATCTCCCATGGGGTGTAGGCACTGGCGACGGCAACGATGTCATCGTGGAAAAATACCACGAAAATGGACATTGGAAGAGCAGCAATCACCCCTACAACGCACACAACCAGTTTCTGTTTGCGCTACTTACGAATGGTATTCCAGGACTCATCATCGTTCTACTCTTCTTCTACACACCATTAGGATTAGCCATCAAACATCGTGATATATGGCTGTTTTCGCTATTCCTGCTGATGACTTTCAACTGTTTGGTAGAATGTATGTTCGACCGACGTGCAGGAGTGGATTTCTTCGCTGTCATGATTCCATTGTTCATGTTAAAAATACATTCTATTCCTTATCAAAATAATACCTTGCAGTCATGAAACGGCTTATTACCATAGTTTTGATCGTTTTCACATTTTTTAACCTCTTTGCCCAGGAAAAAGAGACCTATCTTTATGCCGTGAAGGACACCCATAAACTCTACATGGACGTGTATGTCCCGAAGCTGCAAAACGAGCAGCAGGCTTGCCTCTTTTTCGCTTTTGGCGGGGGCTTTATCGGCGGTGAAAGAGACGACATTCAGGTGCAGAAGCTGAAAAAATACTATACAGACAAGGGCTATGTCGTCATTGCTATTGACTATCGGTTGGGGATGAAAGGGAAAACCGCGGGTTCGGCCATCGCCAGCATCAAGAAATTCCAGACGGCGATTGACATGGCAGCAGAAGACATGATTTCCGCGATAGATTATACCTTGAAGAACCTTTTGTCAACGAAAAAATACACCATCAATCCGAAACACATCATCCTGATGGGAAGTAGCGCAGGGGCAATTACCGTATTGCAAACCGACTATGCACTTTGTAACGGATACCTCAATAGCGACATCTTGCCCGACAGTTTTCGTTTAGCGGGCGTAATCTCTTATTCGGGTGCCATTTTTTCCACACATGGCAAACCGAAATACAAACTGCATAATCCCGCACCCACCCTGCTCTGTCACGGAGATGCTGACAAATTGGTCATCTATAATAAGACGAACTTGTTCAATATCGGACTCTTCGGTTCCAATGCCATCGCTAAACAGTTCAAGAAAAACGGCTACGGCTACTACATTCGCCGTTACACTGGTCTCGGACATCAGGTGGCCACGATTTACAATGACGAGTTCTCGATCATTGACCATTTCATCAGCTCTGTCGTCTTCGGTAGCCCGCAAACCCAAATCGATGAAACATACTACAACCCGGACATTGAGCCCCAATGGATGGATCTCAAGGTTCGCGACTTAAAGAAATTTGACAAATAAAATGTAGAGCCGCCACAATGTGACGGCTCTACATTTTATCTAATCAAAGTCACCGATTATCTAATCAAAGTCACCGATCCTGTGTATTCTTTATCATCCGAATTCAAGTTCACAAGACGGATCAGATAGACATAAACGCCTTCGGGGCACATTTGTCCATATTTGTTACGGCCGTCCCAATAGTCATAAGGGTTGCGGGTCGAGAAGACGAGCATGCCCGAACGGTCGAATATCTGCATTTGGTAGTGGTCGGGATCAACGCCTTGCCCTTGCGGTGCAAATGTTTCATTGATGCCATCTCCGTCGGGTGAGAATGCATTGGGGATATAGAAGAAGTATGGCACTTCAACCGAAACCCTGACTTTGATGGAATCGACGCAACCGAAAGTGTCGCTGGCTGTCAGCGTGATGGTGTAATATCCGGAATGTGTATAGTCGTGCGTGAGTTCCTCGACATTTTCCACAATGTTCACGTTCGAGAAAATATCGCCGAAATTCCACATCAGATGGTAGTCGCCAGAGGAGGTGCTGGAGCAATTCACCGAACCGATGCCATTCTCCACGTAAATCTCTGTGGGATTGGCGATGAATGAGGGTGTAGGCAGCGGCATCACCGTAACGGTAAAGGTATCCGTCACCTGACAGTTGCCTGTCATCACGGCGGTAACCGTATAAGTGGTGGTCACCAGCGGGGATACCGTAATGGTAGATGTATTCTGTCCCGTGCTCCAGTGAAATTCGTTAGATGATGGGTGCGTGGCGGTCAACGTGGTGGAACGACCATAACAGATGGAATCCACACCTGAAATCTCAGGCAGTTCCAAGTCCGTCACCAGCACTTTCACGGAATCGGTCTTCTGGCAGCCGTTATCGAAGGTGACGGTGACCAAATAGGTAGAGGTCTCTGAAGGGGAAACAACAGGCGTTGCCGTTGTGTCACCGGTACTCCAAACGTAATGTTCGGGTTGAATTTGAGGGTAATTCTGGAAACTCACCCCCAGGGTGGCATTGTCATTCGGACAAATATAGTTGGTTCCTGTGCTGGTGGTGGCGTTGACATCCGGAATCTCCACCTTGACGAG
Organism: uncultured Bacteroidales bacterium; assembly: GCA_946409645.1. Taxonomy (GTDB): domain Bacteria; phylum Bacteroidota; class Bacteroidia; order Bacteroidales; family WCHB1-69; genus F23-D06. The sequence continues at coordinate 82,928 of CAMJXE010000002.1, read as the reverse complement.
TGTAGTGTCGCGGATGACGAACAGGTCACCAGTGGCATTGGTATATTTATACTCGGAAATGTACTTTGTGGTTTCCGAAGGGCTCACTGTGATACGGCGGTTTTTGGCGTGCGGGTCATAACTGATGATATTGGCCTCACTTATGGAATTGATATACCAGGTCAATTCCCCATTTTCATCCAAGGGCGTAATAGGAGTGAAACGCCATGCCTCTTCATCTGCCTCCCATCCAGACATTCCCCTGCCAGGAGCAAGTAAAATCTGAGAGGACGTGTTGTTTTGAATTCCGATAATGCCTTCGCCACGAGGATTTGTGGATGCACAACATGCCCTATGCTTTACATATACGTCAATAATGTTGGTGCCTTCATAGATCACCATCTGATAGGTGTTATAATTGGAAGCACTGCTATGATTGCCGAACAAACCGACATTCAAATAGTTGAACACGAATGCGCGACAAGGATAGCTTCCAAGCACACCTACTCTCACTGCGCCCATAGTGCTGTAACAATAAGTATTATAGTAGTTGCAGTCAATATCCTCATACACACCGTAAATGCAATTTTTATAATTGTAAGGTACGGTCATACTTCCGCCGCCCAAGGTCTGGTTGTCGCTAATGGTAGTGGTATAGGGAGGGGAGGTAGGAGGCACACCATACTTATAAGCACATGACCCCGAATGGTTATCCATGGCTATCAGTCCATTTGTGCCAGGCCATACCGTAGTGTAAGGTTTGCCAAAGAAAATAAAGGTAAAGGGCAGGTTCACCGCATTAAGCCAGTTGTCATCGGTAGAAGCATTGATACTCGTACCTTGGGTGAATTCGAAAATATGGGATTCGAACGGAATGGCTTTCACCGAATAGTCACTCGTGTAGTGTCCAGTTGCAATGATGCCAGCTTCCAGAAGGATGACAGGGTTGTTGCAATCAAAGTTGAGAACATGCGGATCAGGGGCATCAGCGTATGCACCGCTGGGCGTGTTGGTGACACTCGGGCAGGCACTGCCGTCAGGGCTGTCAAAGAGTTCGTTAACGCAGGTGATCTCCGCCCGCCAACCCGATTTGTTCACATCATTAGCGGAACCTTTATAGACAAATGACAGTGCATTGGTGCTGGAAAAGAGCACGGGTGGCTTATTTCCCGTCGTATTGTCCAGTGTGGAGGTACAAAACTGTCCAATCAATCGCTTATTGTCATCATAATAAAGGCCGTCATAAATCATCAACACTCCATTTACCGAGAAATCAGTGAATTCACATTTGATATGCGAACCTGTGGGGGAGACGAATTGAGAAAATGTGGTACCGTTTGGATTCTCATTGTTGGAGGCAATGTTGCCATTTGGACCGCCGGAGTCAAAAAAGAAGGCATTACACGTGATGTTGAACACATCTTGGCCGAAGAGTCTGTTTGCCGGCAGAGTGTCGAAGGCGTAAACCTGCGCATCCCAACCGCTCATCAAACCTATAATGTCGATTTGATCAGAATGGAACACAAAAGTCATATTTTTCCCAGAAGCGTACAATTCGCCAGGCGAATTCACCAGATTGAAAGCTCCAATGAGCGGTGAGGAACAATCGGGACCGTCAAAAATCCACAAAGTATCGCCCTCGCTCATGGCAAATTCGTCAAAGTTAATATACACTACTGCATTGCTCATGTTGATACGCAAAGTCATGGTGTCACGCAAATTTTGAGCAAAATTACCTTCGGGATCCTGGTTCTCGCCCATATCATCCGGAGTTCCACCCGGGTCGAAGAAATGACGTGGATTGTCGTCAATACCTGATACTAAAGGAGCTGATCCCATTATAATATTTTGACTCACAACGATTTGTGAAATCATCAAAAATAATAGCACCAACGGTAAACGTAAAATATACTTTTTCATTTTGATAATATTTATACTCTTAACGAAAAAACACTTCTAATGTTACAAAAAAAATTGATAAAAAAACCAAGAATAGTAATAAATATTCACCAGTTCACAAGCGGCGAAAATACAATTTTTTTCTGAATGTTTTTTTATTTCAAAAAAAGTGTATTTTTGCAGCCGCAAAACGGACGGGGTGTGGCGCAGTTGGTAGCGCGCTACGTTCGGGACGTAGAGGTCGGAAGTTCGAGTCTTCTCACCCCGACTAAAGCACAGAAAGATACGGTGTTCGCCGTGTCTTTTTTCTTTTTAACCCCATATTCCTTGTGGCCTTTTCTCTGTTGCCTTTTGCCTTTTGCCTAAAAAATGTATCTTTGCCGCCCAAATTAAAAGATATATGGCAAAACGACTTTTTTACACTGCTGTTGCGATGGTTGCACTTTGCGCTGTCTCCTGCACCCATACGGAGACGACCTACTTCCCGGACGGCAGAACCCAATCCATCATTCAATATAAAGGAAAGAAAGAGCATGGGAAGACCACCTATTTCTATAGAAGTCCCAACACAGTGGAGATTGAGGTGGAGATGAAGAACGGCAAACGAAACGGTGAATTCCGCCGGTATTACAAGAATGGTTTGCTGGACACCTACTGCGTGTATGAGAACGACTCTATTGAAGGATTGGAGGTGATGTATGCGGCTAATGGCTGTAAAAGCCAGGAGTTTACGTACGTCCACGGCAAGAAAAACGGTCCCCACAAAGCCTATCATCTCGACGGGAACATCAAGATAGATGGCGGTTTCAAAAACGACCTCTTCGATGGCCCTTGGACCTATTATGACGAACGCGGTGTGGTGGTGGGCGAAGGCACTTTCCAGGAAGGCGAAGGCGAAGTTACTTTTTACGACCCAAACGGACACAAACAACGTACCACCCATTACAAAAACGACCAAAAGGACGGCGCTGAGCTTTATTTCACCCCTGCGGGCGAGGTATATCGCGAAATCATCTTCAAGGCAGACCGTATCGTCAGTGACAAAACCGATTCCACCTTATTGAAATAGCACATGCGACGCCTGTTTGTCATTTTTCCCCTACTGCTGCTGTGCGCCATTCAATTGCACGGGCAAGGAAACCGCAAGATGCTTTATCGTGCGGACATGGGGTACTATGACGAGGAGAGACTTCCCGGAGCCCAACGGCTCGTTGGCAATGTGAAGTTCAAACAGGACAATGTGGTAGGCTATTGCGACAGCGCATATCTCTATGAGGCAGATGATTATATTATCGCTTTCGGCAATCCCGTGCGCTTTGTCATCAGTGATTCCGTATATCTGTTCGGTCAACGCGTCACCTACGACGGCGATGTCCGTCAGGCGATAATTTTCGGGCGGGTGCGACTCGAAAACGGCAAATCTTACTTGCTGGCCGACAGTCTGTTCTACGACCTCAACACCGACTGTGGCTACTATCTCACTGGCGGTCAGATTTTCAATGAAGACGACACACTTACCAGTGTCATCGGCAAATACTACACCAACACGGATGACGCCTATCTGCATGAAGAGGTCCTGTTGCGCAGTAATAGTTACACAATGGATTGTGATTCATTGCGTTACAACGCATCTTCCAAGATCGCCTATTTCATCTCCCCCACGCATCTGGTCAGTAAGGAAAATACCATTTTTGCTGAAAACGGGCTTTACAACACCCAAGCGGACATCTCCATACTTCACGGCAACGTGCAACTCATCGGCGACAAGCAACAACTTTACGCCGACAGTCTCTATTATGACAAAGTTCTGCGTTTTGGAAGGGCTTGGAACAACGCCAGTTTCATCGACACCGCCAATAACATCATTGTCAAAGGTAATTACCTTGAGCACCATGAAGAAGGGGGCACATCCATTGCCACCGACAGCAATCTGCTCATCTATATTGATGACAATAATGACACTTTGTTCCTGCACTGCGACACCCTCAAGGTCGATTTCGACACTGCCTCTAATCCTACCTTAATACGCGCCTATTTCCACACTAAATTCCAACATAAGAATATCCAGGGTGCCTGCGATTCGATGTCTTACAACGTCTCCGACTCATTGTTGATGATGTATTACAACCCCGTTTTTTGGTCCCAAAATTACCAACTCTCCGGTGACACTGTGAGGTTCTGCATCCTCGATTCCACTCACTCCACTATTGAACTCTGCAAATCCGGGTTCATTGTTGGCGGGCTGTTCGAAGATAGCGAATTCAATCAGATCAAAGGACTGAAAATCAAAGGATTCATGGAAGACAAGAGCCTGCAACGAGTGGATATCATAGGAAATGCCGAATGTGTCTATTATGTACAAGAAGAGGACAGCACTCTCATCGGAATCAACACTTCCATCACCAGTGAAATGCGTATTTATCTGGATAGCAATCATATACGTCAGATTCGCTACTTTGATGCTCCCAATGGTCAGGTATATCCCGATGAAAAATTAGGAAATGAAGACCGTAAACTCCAGGGCTTCCGCTGGTTGGAACTTTACCGTCCCCGCAAACTGGAAGATTTGTACGTAATGCCGGTTCCGCGATTATTTGACAATTGAGAATTAAGCCGGAAGTACCTTTGATAGTTTGAGACTTGAGACTTAAGACTTGAAACTTGAAACTTGAAACCTGAAACTTGAAACCTGAAACCCTTGAAAGAGACACCAGACCATATCAAACTGATACTGAAGACCTTGCCAGAGAAGCCAGGCGTTTACCGCTTTTACGATGACAGTGGTGTGGTTATCTATGTCGGGAAGGCGAAGCGACTGAAGCGGCGGGTTTCCTCCTACTTCAACAAGGAACATGACTCAGCGAAAGTGCGGATGTTAGTGACGAAAATCCGTGACATCCAGACGGTGGTAGTGGATAGTGAATGGGATGCTTTGTTGCTGGAAAACAGCATGATAAAGGAGTTTAAGCCCAAATACAACATCATGCTGAAGGACGACAAAACCTACCCATGGATTGCCATTACGAAAGAGCCCTTCGCCCGGGTGTTCCCCACGCGCCGTCCTGATCCTTCCACGATGCACCTTTTCGGCCCTTATTCCTCTGTGCGACAGATGAATATCCTCCTCGAACTCCTCAACGACATGTTTCCGCTGCGCACTTGTAAAATCCTGAAAAAAAACGACCGTCCTTGCATGCAGTACCAAATCAAGAAGTGTGCTGCGCCTTGTTGCGAACTCATCTCGGCAGAGAAATATCAGCAGAACATTGAGCAGGTGATGCAAATCATCAAGGGTGATCGTAAAGAGGTGATTCGGCAACTGAAAGAAGAGATGATGCAGTATGCCGAGGAATGGAAATTTGAGCAAGCGGCGGAAGTGAAGCGGAAAATTGAGGCATTGGAGCAGTTTATCGGCAAATCGGTAGTGGTGAACCCGTCCTTGACCAATATGGACGTTTTCGGCATGGAGGAAGAAGACAACTGTGCTTATATCAGTTTTTTGCGAGTAGTTGACGGGGCGGTAGTGCAGGCGCAAACCTTAGAGATTGACAACCGGTTGGAGATGTCGCGAGAAGACACGCTGTGGGCTGGCATTCTCGAAATCCGGGAGCGTCAGGGCGGTCTGTCTTCCACTTTGCTGGTGCCGTTCGCTCCCTCACTTGCACCCGAAGGCTGGGATTTGCAGGTCCCCCAACGTGGCGACAAGCGCAAACTGCTCGAATTGGCCATCCACAACGCCCATTTCTATCTGTTAGAGAAAAAGAAGCGTCAAGATCTCGCTGATCCTGACCGCCGAAATATGCGAGTATTGCAGGCTTTACAGCAAGCACTGGGCATGAAGTCTCTTCCGCGTCGCATAGAGTGCTTCGATAACTCCAACACGCAAGGCGAGGAGCCCGTGGCTGCCATGAGCTGTTTCATCGACGGGAAACCCGCCAAAAGCGAGTACCGTCATTTCAACATCAAAACAGTGGTTGGTGCCGACGACTTCGCCTCCATGGAGGAGGTCATCTACCGACGCTACCACCGTCTCTTGGAAGAGGAAAAACCGCTCCCCGACCTTGTGGTCATCGATGGTGGCAAAGGTCAACTCCACGCCGCCTGGAACGCCATTCAAGCACTGCACATCGAAGACCGGCTGATGATGGTGGGCATTGCCAAGCGCTTAGAGGATATCTATAAAGTAGGCGACGAGCTGCCCGTCTATATTGACAAACGTTCTGAAGCACAGAAACTGCTGCAGCACGTGCGCGACGAGGTGCACCGCTTTGGCATCACACACCACAGGAAACGCCGCTCCAAAACAAGCATTGCCTCCATTTTAGATGAAGCACCAGGGATTGGGAAAATACTGAAAACCAAATTGTTGAAAGAGTTTAGAAGCGTGGCAAAGATTACCTCCGCCACCGAAGCAGAACTCGCAGAAGTCATCGGTCCGAAAAAAGCCGCCGATTTGAAAGCATATTTGAATAAAACACAGAAAACGGTCTCTTAGCGGTCGTCATGTCACGACAGTTTCACGATTTCACTGTAAATAACATCAATTCCTTTTACAATTCGCGTTTCAGGATGCGGGAGAGAAGAGAGATGCGCCAGCGTTCGGGGAGAATTTTCGTGAGGGAGTAGCTGATCGGGTTGAGGATAATCTGGCGTTTGCCACGGAGCATGCCGTCCACGTATTTGCGGGCGGTTTCCGAGGTGGATTTCAGCGTCGCGCGACCGAAAAAGCCCTGTTTCTCAATGCGTTCGCAGATTTCCGGGTTTGTGGCCATTGCTCCAGGCGCGGCCAATGTTACCGACACGCCAGTATCTTTCAATTCCTCGCGCAAACATTTCGAAAAGGCGTGTACGTAGGCTTTCGAGGCAGGATAGACTGTCTTGTAAGCCGAGGGCGTGAATCCCGACATGCTGCCAATGTTCAGGATATGAGCGGGTGTGTGTTGCAGTAGGTTGGAAAGCATTGCTTTTGTCAAGATAGTGGTACACAATACGTTGAGGTGCAAAATGCGTAGCAGGTAATCCATGTCGGCGGTTTCGATGGCGCGGCTGCCGCCTGTACCCACATTGTTGACAAGTATAGAAACAGCAAAATGATCATTGACCCAAGCCGTCCATTCCTGCACTGCGTTTTCGTCCGATAAATCTACGACAAACGATTGGCAATCAACCGAATACTTTTGGATAATTTCCTCACGCACCGCATGCACGGCTTCCGTGGAACTGACCAATAGGGTAGGGAAGTCTTTCCGCGCTAATTCCAGCGCGATTTCTCGGCCCAACCCTTTGCTCGCTCCTGTGATTATGACATACCTGTTTTTCATTGGATTTTGACTTATGACTGTGGATTTGGGATATTGGGTTTTGATGCGATAATGCGATGAGAAAACTACTACCCCAATAATTATCAATTATCAATTCTCAAATCATCCATTCTTTTCACATAGCAGCGGCGTCTTGAAATGATCTCCGCGTCGTATTTCTGCCAGATGCGAGCAGCGATATTGTTTTCGAGTTGCTGCGACGTGTAAGCGTATTCGAATCCATGTCGCAGGAAGGCTTCGTGGAGTTGTTTATGGTAGATAGCATGGATACCGGTGTGCAAGTACTCGGGCAGCACTCCCGTGAGTAACAAATCCACGTTTTTGTTGTGATGCAACCCGTGCAACAGATGGAACATACCGAAGGGCCACAAATGACCGTTAGCCTTTCTAAAGGCCTGATTCAATGAAGGTATGCTCATGGCGATGCCGACTAATCTACCGTTTTCATCTTCCAGAAAAGATATCAAATCCAAAACACCCACGGAAAGGTTTTCGTCGATAATCCAAGTCATTTCTTCGTGGGTGAGCGGGATGAAATTGAAAATATCGTGATAGCTTTCGTTTAAGACTTCCAAAAAGGCGTAGCCGTCTTTTTTCAACTGTGCTTTGTCTTTGATTTCACGCAAACGAACATGATACTTTTGGCCTACGAGTTCGGCTATATGGGAAATACGTTCGGAAACAGGAGTGACTTTTACCTTGTACTGGAGATAATCCACTTCCTTTTCGAAACCTATAAGGTCCATGTATTCAGGGTAATATGGGTAATTATATTCGGCACCCAAAGAGGTGATGTGGTCGAAGCCGTCCACCAGCATGCCTTGCTTCTCCATGTTGGAGTAGCGCGACGGACCGCAAATCTCTTCCAAACCTTCCGACTTCCCCCAATCTTCCACAGTTTCGAACAGCTTTTTAGTCACTTCAAAGTCCTCTATGACATCGAACCAGGCGAAGCGGATGCGCTTTTGTCCTTTGATTTCGTTGCACCTTCGGTTGATGATGCCCGCGATGCGCCCGACCACTTCGTCGTTGCGGAAGGCGAGCCACATCCGTAGGTCGCAGAACGCTAAAGCGGGGTGTTTGGTCAGCAGTTTTTCCTCGCCTTTGTCCAGAGCCGGGACATAATACGGACAGGTTTTGTATATTTTTCGGGGGAATTGTATAAAACGCTTCAAGTCCTCGTTGCTTTTAACTTCTTTTATCTCAATAATTTGCGTCATAATCGGAAGTTTGAATCAGTGAGCAAAGATACGAATTTTGTGATTTGTGGATAGTGAATACACAACCATAACCCATAAACATTTTTTTTTGTATTTTTGCCACATTCTTTGTTTACCAATTAAAATTAAAACATTATGGGATATTTTAACGATTTAAAAGAAGAGGCTTTAGCCACATTAAGAGGGAAGTGGGGCTCTTTTGTAGGACTCACGTTCATCTATTTCTTGTTAGCTTGCATCGCATCCGTTGCCAGCCAATTCGGTGAAATTTTCACGGGCAGCTCTTTTTCCACGCTGGCCTTGATTATGACGAGTTCAGGACTGTTGTTGACCATTTTAGCCATTCCGATACAGTTTGGCTTTGTAGTGGCACATCTGCACTCCTCCCGTCAGGATTTGCCCGCCGATATTAGCGACCTTTTCTTCGGTTATAAACGTTTTTGGAATGTGCTTGGTACGATGCTTCTGGAGATATTGGTCATCATTGGCGGTACGATCCTGTTGATAATTCCTGGTATTATTCTTTCGTTCGCATACGCCATTGTTCCTTTTGTATTGCGCGACAATCCCGAGCTTTCTCCTGTTGAGGTGTTGCAGAAGAGCCGCATGATGATGAAAGGTCACAAAATGGATCTTTTCCTGCTCTATTTGAGCTTTATAGGTTGGTTTCTTTTGTGCTTCCTTACTCTTTTCATTGGTTATTTATGGCTTGTGCCCTACTTGCAGATGACCGAAGTGAAATTTTACGAAAAGATTCGTGCGGAGTTTGAAGGTGTTGATGAAGAAAACGAGCCAGTCGTGATGAACGAACCTGTTGAAGTAGCTGCTCCCGTCGAGGATGCGGAATAACCAAAGAATGGCTTATGGAATTGAGTGTTGTATGTCCGGTGTTTAACGAAGAGGCGGCGATAGAGGCCTTCTATCAATCGTTGAGCCGGACATTAGAGCAGACGGGGACCTCTTACGAGATGATCTTCGTGAATGACGGCAGCACGGATGGCTCCCTGAATATTCTGCGTGAAAAAGCGGCGGAAAACCCGCATGTCAGGGTCTTGGATTTCGCCCGCAACTTCGGGCACGAGGCGGCCATGATTGCCGGCATCGACTATAGCCGTGGCGATGCCATCATCTGCATGGACAGCGATTTGCAGCATCCCACAGAGATGATTCCACAGATGGTACAACGTTGGAAAGAGGGCTTCGACATCATCAACATGGTGCGCACCCGCCGCGAGGACGACAAACCGCTGCATCGCTTCAATTCCGCCCTTTTCTATAAATTCGTGAACCTCATCTCGGATGTGAAACTTGCCGAAAACGCCTCCGACTTCTTCCTGATTTCCAAACCGGTGGCCCAAGTCCTGAAGACAGACTACCGCGAGCGCACCCGTTTCCTCAGAGGATTGATACAACTTGTTGGTTTTCAGCGTACGACGTTAGAATACGTGGCGGCCCCCCGCGTGGCAGGCGAGAGCAAGTATTCGTTCTGGAAATTGCTCAAACTCTCTTTCTCCGCCATCTCGTCCACCTCCAAAATGCCGCTTCAGATTGGCATTTTCGCAGGATTGTTCTTCGTTCTGCTGAGCATCATCCTGATTATCTATTCGTTAGTGATGTGGATTTTGGATACTCCCGTCTCCGGATACACCACGCTCGTCGTCTTCATGAGCGCATTCGCCGGCATCCAACTTTTTGTCACCGGTCTCATCGGAATGTACATCGGCTACATTTTCGACGAGGTGAAATCCCGTCCAATCTATATTGTCAAAGATATCGTTGAATATGAAAAATAGAATCTCCGGACTGAAATTCGAACAAGCCGTTCTCGTTTTCCTGGTACTGCTCGTTACGGCTATCTCCTTGGCCCCCTTTTTCAGAATCGGCTTCACCATCTCGGATGATTTGGAAAACTATCTGACCTTTTTGAAGGGCGACTATTATCAGGATGCTTGGATTTACGCCAACTATTCCGGTCGGTTCTATTTCTTGATTACCAAGCCACTCTATTCGTTAGTGTATGCCACAGGCGGTTTTATCGGGCTCAAAATATGCCAATACGCCTGCCTTCTGTTCTCTTATTTTTCATTCACCTACCTTATACAGAAGCTCTTCCATTCAAGAAAACTGAGTGTTGCATTGTTCGTGTTATTAGTGTGCTGCACCCCTGCAACGCCTTGCCTTCACATCCCGTTCATCGCTTATCCCTGCTTTTTTTCGGTTAGCTTCGCTCTCTTCTGCTGGGCACTCATCTTCTTTGTGAAATACACGGAAACCGACCGCTACGCCCTGATCATCTATTCGGCCTTGCTCTGTTTTGTTTCCATGTTGTTTTATGAGAACTACTTCCTGTTCGTTCTCCTTTTCGGAATCGCCATCTTCATCAGGAATTTGTATAAGTCGGGAATTCGGAAAGCGTTTACCACCAAACCGTTATACAGAGAATTGCTGCCCATAGCCATAGCTGCGACATTGTATGTATCCCTCTATTTTCTGTTCAGGCAATTTGTGGACAACCAATACGATGGGAGCAGCTTTGCCCATTCGTTGAATTGGAAAAATTTCTTCGGGATTCTTAGACGCTGCACCTTCGCGGTGGCCCCATTACACCAGTTCAAGCACGGTTTTGAGGTGATGAGCGTCAACTCCCAATCTTTAGTTGGCCATTTCCATAATTATCGTTTCATGCTTACGCATGCTTCGTTGGCTGCATATATCAATGCATTGATAGTGGGTTTTCTAACCGCATATTTCCTGAAGAATTTCAAAAACAGACTCTCTTGGAAAGCCTTATGCGTGGCCACCGCTTCCGCATTGTTGTTCGCCTTTTCGGCTCATCTGTTGATTGCGGTCTCCAGCAAGTACAATCTTGAGTGGGGCAGCTGGCTTGCCGGTTATGTCACCAGTTTCTACTCCTACTTTGGCGTGATTTTGGCCATGCTCCTGATCGGGTATGCCCTCTATAAATTGGTTTTCCGCATCCAATATGTGCGGACGGTGGTGGGCGCAGCTCTGGTGTTGTCGCTCTTTGGCATGGTGGTTATCGAAACCGCCACCAACGAGCACATCTCCCACGAATGGGCTCGCAGCCAGCAACGTTTCGCCATTTTGGACGAGATGATTGCCGACGATGCCTTTTCGCAGATGGGAGAGGGCGACATTCTTTACTGTCCGTCGATGTACCAATCCGGATTGTGGGGCAACAGTCTGTTCGGCATCGGGGTCAACCGTTTCAATGAATATATCCTGCTGAAATCCGGAAAGCAGCTTTCAGAGTGTGAAAATATCGGGCAATTGAAGGAGATATTGTCGCAGGACAGCACCCGTCGTGTGGTGCTCCTGGACATGAAAGAGGGACTGACCCATAACGACATGCTCGTGACGATGGCCTCCGTCAAACCCTCCAGTTGGGATCTCTCCTTGGAGAATCCTTTGGTAGATGCTTTGTGCGACAGCGCCACGCTCTATTTCCATTCCGCAAGCAAACGTTATTTACTGATGCTCAACCGCTTGGATACAGATTCTGCGCAGGCTCTGTTGGGCGGACATGACACGGTTTGGCTGGCCGGACAATGGAATCGCATTCCGATTGCGTGCGCCTATTGGCAGCACAAGCGCCCCGTTTCAGTGGTGCGCATCCAAAGCCCCGACATGAAAGCGTCAGATTTCTACATTTCGGATCTGTCGGAACGTTTCCCCGAAAGACACGAGTTGGCCCAGTAGCGGAGACGTTGCGCACAACGTCTTACGCGGATGCGAAATATCGTGTGCGGACGCGAAACGTCGCGTCCCTACAGGACGGAAAACACCACCTTCACCGGTGTTTCCCATTCCCCCATCATTGCCTTGAACTTTTTCGCTGATTTGGCGGAAATGCCCTCCTGAGGCAGACTTAATTGCCGCGTGATTTTCACCACCTGACCGTCTATCTGCACCTCAATCAGCAATTTGGCACCCTCGACGGTGATTTCCTTATGTGCCGGTTTTGTCAGGCAACGGGTGTTGGCGGGCAGTGTGATGGCGTACACGTATGTCTCGTCCGACTTTTTAGTGTCGATGTTGTATTTCAAGTCTGAGGGAATGTCCACAGAGTGAACGCTTGTGCCGTAGTTGCCGTCGTCGATGGCCAGCTCGTAGTATTTGTTGCCACGTTGTGTGACTGAGGCTTTTGAAACATTGACGTCCTGCAGCTGTAACGTGCACATAAGCGGCGAAAGGACCTCTTTTTTCGTGACATCCACTTTGGGATTGTCCAATTGTCCGTTTTCAAAGGTGATGCCAGAAAACACATTGATGTTGACCGGTTGTGCTTTCACCTTTTCTATTTTACCACTTTGCAGGGTAAGAGAGGCGGGAGCGAAATAGGCATCCAAGCTCAAATCTTCTGCCTCATTGGCAGAAATGTAGTGTGTAAACGTCCAACTGTTGGCGTCAAACTGCAAACGTACAACAGTCTCCAAGTCAGACGAAAGGGTGTTGTTTTTGAACGCGAGTTCCGCATCGTAGCCCAAACTTTGCAGCACACCTGCCAAAAGAATGTTCTTCTCCACCGGGGTGGCGCAGTTGGTTTCCCACACTTGCTGCGGTGAGGCGAACATATAGTTCAAGGTTTTGGCGTCCACCTCGTTGGTGCGGATATAATCATGGATGTAATCCCTCACGAACAGAACCTTGTCCATGCCGCTCATCTCTTCCGTGAAACGACTGCGGAAAAAATCCGTAATTTTCTGATTGTCAAATTTCTGCATAGAGTTTTGTTGCGAAATCCTACCGATGACGGCCTCAGGGTTATCCAACGTGCAGAAAGAAAGGTAAGACCATGCAGACGGGAAGACAAAGTCGCAAAGAGGAGCCTCTGGCAGGTTGGTGAAAGTATAGACGGTGGTGACGAAGTCCTTGTCTTTGTGCTCGGTTTTGATGTATGAAAGATTTTCCCCATTGAGCTGGAATTTCGCAGGCTTGTAGTCCGGCGTGGTGACGCTGACCACATACTTGTTGATGGGCACATCGTCGTATAATTCCACTTTTTCCATCAACTCCTGGAAGAAGAAGTTCTTGGAGCGGATGGTGTAGTCGAGGACGATGACGGCATCGTACTCCAACGCCGTGTGGGTCACCACCATCGTGCGGATGCCGTTGAGCCGCTCGCATTTCGTGCAACCCTCCGGCAGCATCGGGTTGAAGGCGTTGGCAGGGGTTTCCACCTTGCTGCCGTCCTTGCGGATGGTGTAGGCCTCGTTGATGATGAGCTCCTGGAAATCAGGGTTGTAAGTAATGAATGTCTCCCCGAATTCATCGAACGTCATCCGCGTGAAGATCTGTAGCTCCGTGCGTTTGCGGAATTCCGAGGAGCCGTCGGTGTTCAACGTGTAGTTCTCGGAGATGAGGTGATATACGGCGTCCTTTTCGGGGGCTTTGCCGAAGGCGGCGAAACAAAAGCACACCGCAATGATTGAAAAAATGATGTTTTTGTTCATATAGCGTTATTCTTTCTTTAGACAATAAAAGGGTTTTACACTGTCCGTAATATGCCACATGTACAGCATTTGAGAAGCATTCCGCGATTGCTCAACACTGTATATCGGTTCCCATGACACCACCGTCGCCAGTTCCGTCAGAACCACCGGTGTCTCGGTCGCTGCTTGGATTTTCCGAATAGCGGCGATTTCCCTCTCGTTTCCCCAACCCAACTGCAAGGGTTTGTCAACCGCCGAAAAATAGACCATAAACGCCAGACATCCAATCAAATAAGGAATCTTGACTTTGTTTTGGCTGAAATTCTCAATCAAAAACAATGTAGAATAGACGAGGTGGAAGATATATAGGAAAGTAACCCCAATCATGACATCGTAACGAATAATAATAGGACGGTACGAACGGTATCCGCCTAAAGGGAGCAAGACCATATAAAGCAATGCGAAAACGTTCATCCAGATAAAAATTTGGATCACGGCATTACCCTTCTTCGGAAATTTCAGCGCAACAATCGCGAAGTTCAGCACGGAAAGCGCAACAAAGATGACGAATGGGGGTTCATCAAACATTTTCAAGAAACCTTGGGGCAGCATTTGATAGCGCTCCGCCAGTGTCAGCGTCTCACCCCACCATATAGTGTTGTAAGTACCCAACCAGAACGAGTAAAGCGACAGCAAACCTAATGGCAACATATACAACCAATAATGCTTCGGAATAGATTTGAAAAACAGCCGTAACGATTTCTTTTCCAGTGCCTTATCAAAGCAAAATGAGATAATGTAACGCAAGACCAACGTGAAAATTGCGAGGAGCGCGATAGCCACATTGACCGCCCCTGAGAAGCAGGTCAGAATGAGGAAAAACACGAACCAAATGGTGCGTAGAAATAAATTGGAAAGAAACTTCCGGTGAAAGAATTCTTCGTAAATAAATGGTAACAGACAGCAAATCAAGAAGACAAGGGGAAGCGCATAGAAAAAGGAGTACGTCAACGACGGGTCAATCAGTCCGAAGCGGCGGACTGGACCGTTAGTTTGGAAAAGTGGTGTGAACAGCAGCATGGCAAGATAAAAGCGAGGCTCCTTGAATCGGAAACCGCCGCAAGCCAGCGCACAGAGTAGCAATAACAGTGCAATTTGCATGAAGATTTTACAAATCGCATTAGTCAAATAAATGCTTGTCAGCGGTTCTACTACCTTTTGCAGCCAAAAAGGAACAGTGCGATAGGTCTTGTACAGCAGATAATGGGAGAAAAAACGGTTGGGTGCGGCGTGCGGCTCCCCGTTGGCGAGCATCTTGACGCCGAAAGGGTCATGATAGAGTGGGAGCAGATAGTCGCGGGGCAGAACGGACTCCTCCATGTCCCCATCCATCGGATATTTGGAATGCTGGTAAAAGCTATAGGTCAAATCACCAATAACCAAAAGAATCGTGATGGTCACTAACCATGTTGTATGTTGGCATCTGTTTCTCATTATATTATTGTTAATTCATCGTTTCATCGTGTCATTGTCGTCATTCGTTCCAGGGGTTTCGCTGCGCTCACCCCTGGCTACCAAGCTCTTGCCCCTACGGGGCTGCTCAAGGAAGAAGTTTAATATATTGGGAGCTTTTCGGCATATACATTTCTGTTGCCTTTTGCCTATTGCCTATTGCCTTATTTGATGAAAATCACGGGATTTCCCATATATCCCCGTTGGCATTGCACCGCCTTGCGGAACGCGGGCCATTCGGAGGCATCATAGACGCGCTTGCCGAGGGAGATGTTCTCGGAGAAGGTGACCATGTTGTAGTCGATACTGTAACCGCCTTTGAACGAGATGTTTGGAGTGACGAACTGCTTGGCTTCGGGGACGCTTACGCGGGTGTAGCCCGAAGGCACTTTCATTGTTTCGGTGATAGCCACGTAGCGGGAGCAGCGGTCCGTGAAAGGATAGTCGCGCTTTTCGAGGCGGGTGTCGTAGTAGAGGTGACGCATGGCAAACTTATAGAAGCCATTGGCGAGGAAAGGGGTGGCAATCACTTCATTATCCGTCACAATTGCATAGTCGGGAATCTCAAACTGGTAGGTGATTTTGACGGGTTGCTTGAGGTAGTCGTCTTCACTGGTATATTTCACGGATTTGATTTTTGCGTTAGGGTATTCTTGGTAAAGCATCGATTCCACGTTGTTGCGCCATTCGGTGCGGAAACCGCGGAATACACCGCGCACCGTCCGGTCGGATTGTCGATCTGCGGTGATGGTGACGGTAGCTTTGAGCGTTCCGTTTTTCAAGACTTCGCTTTGAGCGGTCATGCGCACGTAGTGGTTTTTCGGGTCGGAGACGGGCGTGGTTCCCAATTTCGCGCCCTTGGGGAGTCCCATGAGGTAGTTCTGTTGCTGTTCCGCGCTGGACCACAACTCGCCTCTGACGCCCGGAACCCACGTAGGGTCAAGAAGTTGATAGTTTCCGTTGCGTCGCTGTACCACCGTGATGCAGTGGTTGAACTGGTCGGCAGGGATGTCCTCGATGCGCTCGCCAGCCATCGTCATTGCCGCGTATGCTTTGAAGCCCGCCGCCCGCAACATGCCGATGAGTATCCCTGCTTTGTCTTTGCAGACACCGCAACGGTCGCGGAAGGTCATTTCGCACTTGTGCAGCGTGTAACCTTCGCCCTCGCCCATCGAGATGCCCGAGTAGCGAATGTTGTCGGCCACCCAGTGCGTGAGGATGTCCAGACTGTCGTTCTCGGTTCTCGCCGGTTTCAGCAACTCGTTCACCTTCTGCTGGATTTCAGGGGTCGGCTCGAAGCTGCCGAAGTCCTCGTTCACGCCGTAGAACCACATCGACTTGGCCTCCCAGTTCTGCGCGGTGGTCACGATGAGCTTCGGCTCGATGTCGTTGTTGGCCACTGTATAGCGCGGGGTCTTCAACGGGAAGTAATCCTTTTTCGAGAAGGTGTAAACCGTGCGGTCGCCATCCTTCTTCGAGGTCACCGAAAGATTCCCGTTGTAAACCTTATACTGCAAATTCTTGTTTGTCAGTACACTGACCTGATACACTTTCTCCTGCACGGGTTGGTTGCTCCAGAACGGCACGATGTCGTAGAAGTGGCCGCTCATAGGCGGGATGTACTTCGCGTCAGGGTCTTCGCCCTGCAACAATGCGTATGAGTAGCCCTTCTTGTAGGTCAGGAACTCCACTTCGTCGCCAATTTCGAGGCGACCGAGGGCGACCATCTTCTGTCGCGCGCCCCAGTAGATCATGTGGGCAGGCGCGGGATAGTCGCACACCATGAAGTCGGGGTGCTCCTCGGTGCCGTCGTGGCGATAGACGACCACGTCGCGGATCTCGCAGTAGGCCGACAGAGGGTCGTAATCGACGATGACCGTGTTGTTGTCGCGGCAGCCCGCGTCACTCAACACTCTGTATCGCTGATGGTTCACATAATGGCTGAGACCGTTCTCCTCCATACGCACGGTCATGCTGTCATAGAGGGTGAGACGGTCGTAACCGGCGTAGGGGTCGGGTTCCTGCGCGGTGGCTGCCAACCACGCGAGGCATAATGTGATAATTAGGGTGATTGTTCTATTCATATTTACGTGGGTATTCGTTATTCATCGTCATTCATCGTCGTCATCGTGTCATCGCATCATCGTGTCATCGTCGTCATCCCTCCCAGGGGTTTCGCTGCGCTCACCCCTGGCTACCTAGCTCTTGCCCCTACGGGGCTGCTCAAGGAAGTGGTTTCATATATGGGGGCTTTTCGGTATAAACTGCTAACTAAATAATGTCTTTTTCTTCGATGAGGTTGTTCAGAATGGCATAGACGGTGAGGGCGGCGACGGACTTGATGCCGGTTTTGCGGACGATGTTTTTGCGGTGGGTGATAACGGTGTGGACGGAGATGTTGAGTGTGTCGGCTATTTCGTTGTTTTTCAGTCCTTTGGAAAGACAGATGAGCACCTCCTTTTCGCGGTCGGAGAGGGGGTCTGTGTCGGGTTCGTCGGAATCGTTTTGAATGGCGCCGATCACTTGGTTGATGGTGGATTTCACGCGCTGGAGATCGTCATTAAGTTCGATGAGACCGGAGAATTGCTTGAGGTGCTGCGAGTCGCAATAGGAGGAGATGAGGCCGACGAAACGGAGGTTGGGAAGTTGGTCGAACTCGGCACGGATGGTGGCGCGGCGGGCGTACTCGTACAGCTGCGGGTTGAGAATCAAAATGTCAGGATGAAGGGCGGATATCCTGGCATTCAGAGAATTGAGGTTATCGGTGGAGAAAACGATCTCCACCTCGGGCAGTTCGCGCAGCATGTTACCGAGACCAAGCCGCAGCATCTGGGATGGTTCAGCTATGGCTATCTTAATCATGGCACTGCGATTCTAAGTACTGGATATAAGGAAGCAGAATGCGGTCCTCCATCATGGCATGCCGCTCGATATCACTCGAAAGAGAGTACATGTCCATCAGCATATCAACCCGCTCCGAAGAGGAACTGTTGGATGGTATATACTTGAGTAACAGGTTTGTAAGGTCGTTAAGCGTGTCTTCAATGTCGTCATGTTGCTCGCGGAAAGCGTTAGAGTGGCGCGAGTCGCTGTCAGCGTTCACATTTTCGGACATGAACTGCCGCATGTAGGGGAAAATCACCTCCTCTTCATACTGGAAATGCTTTACCAGCTTTTCCTTGAACGTTGCATAGAAGTTAGCGATGAGGGTGCTGTATTTCTTGTCCATCGGCTCGAGTAACTTGCTGAGGTGCTGCTCGATATGCGGAAATTTGTTTTCTAAATAGTCTTTATGCGATTGGTAAAGGTATTGCAAAAGATCCTGCATAGGGCATTGCCGCAGTTCATCGATGCTGGGGAAATAGTTGGTCTGGATATAGATGCGACTGATGAGCGTGAAGAGCGGTAGCGAGACATGGTGCTCCGCGCAGAGCTGTTCCACGCTTTTCTCCCCAAAACCAAGGGGCATTCCCAGTCTCGGAAGCACAGTTAACAAACTGTGATACTGATTGATAGCATCGGCCATCTTCATTTTTGGCGACAAGTGCGGGTTCGTATTCATAAAGGAATCCATATTGGTAAAATATGCCGCAAAGATACAGAATTTTTAGCCAGTATGACAAACCTTGGGTGAAAATCAATCATCGTCTATGGACAACAATTCATAAAAATAGTATTTTTGCTTTTTTTTGAATGTACGATATTTCCTATAGTATTATGAGTTCGCAAGAAAGTATTAATCAGCTACAAGCCAAGATAGATTATATGTCGCAATTTGTTGATTTAGAGAAATTTATCAAAGGCGATAAGAACTCTCAGAAACAGATCTTATCTTATTACAGAATCAACCATTGGGCATACAAGAAGTTCCACTCCCAAGATGGCTTTATGCATTTCAGAATTTCCAAGAACGGGGTTTACTCTGATCAGGATGTCTATCATCAGCCAAACTTTATCTCCCAATTTATCACAGAAAACGCCAAAGTTGTGGAATTGGGCTTCGGTCAGGGCTCAAACATCGTGTATCTGGCAAACAGGCATCCCGACGCGCAGTTCTACGGTTGCGACCTCGAACGTCTCAAAAAGAAGAATCCGCCTCAAAACATCTGCACTTTCCAACAGGACTACAGCACGCTTCCTCAATTTGAGGACAATTCCATAAATGTGGTTTATGCCATAGAAACCATTGTCCATAACACCGACAAGGAGAAAATATACAAGGAGGTTTATCGCATATTGAAACCCAATGGGGTGTTCATTGTTTATGACTACGCCCTTGATGCGGACTTTGATTCGTTCAATCCTCATATACAGAAAGTTATCGCGCTTATATCCAAAGGAGGAGCTGCTGCCATCATCGAATCTTTAGAGCAGATGCATGCCCATTATACCAATAGCGGCCTGACCATCGAACAGGACACCGATTACACCCGAGAAATTCTTCCAGATCTCAAACGACTGGAGCAAAAGGCAGGCAAAATCATGCAAAAACAGAAACTTGCCAAACTGATGTTCCGTTGTTTGCCGGAACAATTTGTTGCCAATATCATACTGGGTTACCTCGGCTACGATTTCGGGAATGGTAACGTCGGTTCCTATCACGAATGGGTGCTTCGAAAATAGTTAGGCCTTTTTTAAATAAAAATGCTATATTTGCACTCTATTTATAATTAAACCTTACAAGAATGAGAGCGGATAATTATTTCCCGTCTATGCTTCCCGCCGAGGAGCTCGCGCAGGTGAAGTACATCCCCACTTTTCCCGAATTTGTAACTTGGATTGAGCAGAAATGGTCCGATTTGCCTTGTCTTTCAGACACGGTGAACACTTATACTTATAAGCAAGTCTGCGATACGGTAGCATGTAAACGCGCATTACTCAACGATTTAGAGTTACAAAAAGGCGACAAAGTGGCCATTTTGGATAACTCTACCGTTGAGGCCGTGGAGATGTTTCTTGCTGCCACTTCAGCGGGCTTTGTGGCCATCAACCTTCCCGCCATGCTACCTGCGGAAGCCATCAAAGGTTGCTGTATGAAGTACGGAGTGAAGGTCTTAGCCGTCGGTCCCACCTTTATGGAAACGATGAAAGAAGCTCCTTGCAAGGTCATCGCCATTGCGGATTGCGCTGACCACGCCGCACCGGTCGCCACAGTAGATAAGGACGATCCCGCTGCCATCTTTTTCACAGGCGGCACAACAGGCGCACCCAAGGGGGCTATTCTGCCGCATCGTGCATTGTTACGCGGTGCTTTGAACGGATTGTATGCTCCAGGACACCAATTAGGTTGTCACCGTTATGCATGCGTGTTGCCTCTTAGTCATGTTTTTGGATTGATTTACAGCACTTTGTCTGTCCTTTACAAAGGTGCCGCATGGTATTCAGCCGGTAACACCAAAGATACTATCGGTAAGTTGCCCGTTATCAAGCCCACTATGTTGGTGGCTGTTCCTGGCATTTGTGAAATCATGATGGGGCTTGTCAAGATGTATGGTAAACAGTTCCTGGGTGGCGAGTTGCAAGTTATCATTTCTGGTGCGGCCAATGTGCCCCCGAAGCTCATCGGCGAATTCGACGAAATAGGCATCCACCTCTTCGCCGGCTATGGCATGACAGAGGGTGCCAACCTCACCACTGGCAATGTCGACGTGAAATCCAGACCCACATCCGTTGGCAAGCTCTATCCCGAACAAGAAGCTAAGGTGGTCGATGGCGAATTGTGGTTCCGCGGCGACAACGTCTTCCTCGGCTACTACGGCGAACCCGAAAAGACCGCCGAAACGCTTACACCCGACGGCTGGGTCAAAACTGGCGACCTCGTCCGCTTCGACGAAGAGGGCTTTATGTATATCGTTGGGCGAATCAAGAACCTCATCATCCTTTCCAACGGGGAGAATGTCTGTCCCGAAAGCATCGAGGAACCATTCTATGATGACAATAAAGTCCGCGATTGCCTTGTGAAAGAAGACGAACTCGACGGTCGCCAGGTGATTGCCATCGAGATTCTGCCGCGCATGGATGAATTCGGTAACGCTCCTTGGGAAGAAGTGGAGGCCTATTTCAAAGATTTGGTCGGCAAGGTCAACGCTACGCTCCCGAGCACGCACCAAGTTAGTAAAATCACTGTGCGCAAGGAAGATTTCAAACGCACTGGAGCTCTGAAAGTTTCACGTAATCAATAAAATATGGAAAGAGAGACTATCTTTGAAGGATTGAAAGAAGTCCTTGTCCTGATTAAACCCTCCATGGATATGACTTCCATAAACGAGGATTCGCAACTCGTTCGCGATGTAGGGCTTGATTCGCTCACCATCCTGTTGCTCAGCCTTGCTGTTGAGAACAAATTCGCTTTCAAGTTCGAAGGTACACCCAAATTCAATACAGTAGGCGAAGTGATTGACTACATTAGTTCGCATGTGACGGATTAATGGTTAAGCTATTGTCAGTAGCTTATTGCTTAATATTAGATTTTGTACAAATAGGAAATTATGAATATAAACATTGTCAAAGTTGAAAGTCGCAAGCAGCTGAAGCAATTTGTGACTTTTCCACTACATCTTTATAAAGATTGTGAAAATTGGGTGCCTGCTTTGGAAGGCGATGAATACGACACCTTCAATCCAGAGAAAAACGGAGCCTACGACTTCTGTGAAGCAGATTGCTTTTTAGCGTTTCGTGGCAATGAGATTGTGGGTCGCGTTGCTGCCATCATCAACCACAAAGCCGATGACGATCAGCACCTCGTCCGTTTCGGTTGGCTCGATTTCATAGAGGACGAAGCAGTACTGAAAGCGTTGATTGACACTGTCGCTGAATGGGGCAAACAACGAGGTCGCACCGACATGCGAGGTCCGTGGGGCTTTACCGACATGGACAAAGAAGGCTTGTTGGTGGAGGGTTTCGAGCATTTGAGCCCGTTTACCTGCCTCTACAACTATTCCTATTACGGCCCGATGTTAGAGAAACTCGGTTTTGTGAAAGAAGTCGATTGGACCCAGCGAACTTTGGAGGTGAATCCCAAACTGCCGCCCATGTTCCGCTTTGCTAATTTGGTAGAAGAGCGGTCGAAGTCTCATGTTGTGCAGCCCAAAAGCATGAAAGACTTGAGCAAGCGTTACGGCATGGAGATTTTTCACATGTACAATGAGTCTTTCGCCCCGTTGCATGGTTTTTCACCCTTGACAGACAAGCAGATAGATGCATACCTCAAGACTTATGTGCCCATTTTGGACAAAGACTTTGTGGCAGTGGCGGTCAACGAGAAAGACCAGCCGGTAGGTTTCCTTTTCTGCGTGCCTTCACTCTCCCAAGCGGTGAAGAAGTCCAACGGTCGCCTTTTCCCCTTCGGCTTTATTCATATTATGAAGGCGTTGAAGAAAAACGACACGTTGGAGGCACTCATAATGGGTGTGATGCCTGAGTATCAACAATGTGGAATACCAATGCTGTTGTTCAAGTACCTGCATGAGAACTGTATCAAGCGGGGTATCAAGACTATCATCATGAACCCTCAATTGGAGGAGAACTACAAGGTGCAGACGCTGTTCGGGGAGTACAAGACCAATCCGTTTATGCGCAGAAGAGCATATAGACGGCATGTGTAAGGTAAAGAGGGGAGGACTTGATTGGTTACAATTTGTAATAACTACCAAGAATTTTTCCGAACCACCGTGCGGGTAGAGTGCGTTTGAGCAGTACGGAAAGGCGTTGCTCGAACGATGCCACTACATAACCGAGGTGCGGATGTTTCTTACGAATGATTTGGCTGATTTTGCGAGCTAACACTTGCGGTTTTAATCCGCTGGTTTCGTCGTGTTCCACCTTCCCTATGGATTCGGCGTAGGTTTTGTAGGCTTGCATAGCTTTGGTGTTGACGGTCTTTTTCCGACTGGCCGTGAAACTCGTGGAAAAATCGCCAGGACGAACAACAACAACTTGGATGCCAAACTGTTGGATTTCAAGTCGCAATGCTTCGCAGTAGCCTTCGATGGCGAATTTACTGGCAGAATAAAAACCTTGGAACGGCAGTCCCATCACCCCTCCGATAGAGCTCAAAGCGATGATTTTGCCTGCCCCTTGATTGCGCATAACGGGTAGCACGGCCGTCACGAAATGCACTAATCCCATGAAGTTAGTATCCATCTGCTCCCGTATTTCCTCTTCGGTGGCAAATTCCACTGGTCCACCGATGCCCATGCCAGCATTATTGACCAGCACATCAATACGGCCTTCTTTGTCAAACACCTGTTGCACAGTACTTTTCACAGCTTCACGGTCGCGCACATCCACTCTCAGGTAATGCACTCCAGGAATCGGTTCCACCTCACGACGGACCGTACCATACACAATATGCCCTTCCTGCGACAAAAGCCGGGCGGTTTCTAAACCAAAACCTGACGAAATGCCTGTGATGAGAACGACCATGACTAAATAACACCGGCTTCCTTAAATGCTTTGGTAATCTTGTCGATAGCCTCATCCACCTGTTCGTAGGTGTGTGTGGCCATCAGAGCAAATCGTATCAGCACGTCGTTTTCGGGCACGGCAGGTGCGATGACCGGTGTGACGAAAACGCCATCTTCCAGCAAGTGTGAGCAGAGCCAGAAAGCTTTCTCCGAATTCCGCACAAACAGAGGAATGATGGGTGTTTCGCTACGTCCCGTCTCAAATCCTCTCTCTTTGAATTGTTTATGGGCATAATGGCTTACGTCCCAAAGATGTTGGATGCGCTCAGGTTCATCCAACATGATATCGATTGCCTTGCTCACCGAAGCCACGTTGGAAGGCGGCATACTGGCGCTAAATATCAACGAGCGAGCATTGTGTTTCAGATAGTTGATGGTGTCGAAATCGGCCGCGATGAAACCGCCCAATGAGCCGAACGACTTCGAGAAGGTACCCATTATGAGATCGACTTTATCGGTTAAACCGAAATAGTCAGCTGTTCCTCTTCCCTGATGCCCCAAAACACCCAAAGAGTGGGCGTCGTCGAGCATGATGTCGGCATCATATTTCTCAGCCAATGCCACCATTTCAGGTAGCGGAACAATATCGCCCTCCATGGAAAACACCCCATCAGCGACAATCAGCTTGATGGATTCGGGTTCGCATTGTTGCAAACACTTCTCCAAATTTCCCATGTCATTGTGAGCATATTTCAACGATTTGGCAAATGCCAAACGGCTGCCCTCTATGATGGAGGCGTGGTTGAGCCTGTCGAGCAACAAGTAGTCGTTGCGGCCGCACAGCGCGGACACCACTCCCAAATTCACTTGGAATCCCGTGCTGAAACAGACAGCTTCATCTTTGCCTACCAATTTGGCGAGTTTATTTTCCAATTCAACATGAATGTCAAGAGTACCGTTAAGAAAGCGAGAACCAGAGCAGCTGGTGCCGTATTTGTCGATGGCGGCCTTTGCGGCTTCCTTCAGACGCGGGTCGTTTGAGAGACCGAGATAGCTGTTTGAGCCGAACATCAGCACATTTTTGCCGTTTATCCTCACCACAGTGCTTTGTTCGGACTCTATCGCCTTATAATATGGATAAATTCCTTTTTCTTTTGCTATTTGCGGCGCCCTGTATTGTGCGCATTTGTTTCTTAGAATATGGGTTTTCATTACGCTTTCTTATTTATATTTAGTTCGAAACGAGATTTATTTGCTTGATTCATTATAAGTTACGCTTCGTTGTCCAAGCTTGCAAAACAAACCACAAAAATAGTATTTTTTCAATAAAAAACACTATATAAATATATAGTGTAATTGACAAAAAAACGGACGCAACGCGTGCGTCCGTTTCAATATCTTCCTAAAGAGGTTTCTTATTTACGAATAATCGGCAGCGAAGTGACACCACGATTGGTGAAAACCTTCGCATAATAGGTACCCGTTGCGAGAGCTCCGATGCCCAATTCCGCAGTGTTGCTGTTGACCTCGACGCTCTTCAACAGTTGTCCGTAAAGATTGTACAATTCCACCTTCTCGATATCCAATCCATCCTCTTTCACATTAATGAAAACATTGCTTTCGGCAGGATTCGGATAGACGACAAGATTGTCGCGCAACTCGTAAGTGATAATGCTTGATGGATTGTAGTCATACATCGCAATAGCACTGTTGACCATACCCTCTTTCATGGCAATGGCTTTGATATAGTAGTGGACATTCAGGTAGAACGGAACGTCAGAGGTGTACTCGTAACTATTCTCGTCAGGATCAGTATTGTCGATGGTATAATAAAGAGAAGCTCCATCTGTGGAACAGGTAATGTTCATGAAATAGAACTCACCGGAGCGGTAGAAATCGAATTCTGGAGTGGCCACTGTGTCAAGGACTGGTGCCGAATGGATTTCGATATCGTTGTTGTCACGCGGGAAGATTTGATAGGCATTATTTGTAGCGAAGTAACTGACAAAACCGGTTACATCGGCTATGTCTCCTGCAGAAATTGTCGTGGTAATGGTATTGAAACGGTCGAAAATGGCCATTGTATCGCCATTTTGCACGAATCGGGTATCATCGATGAACACCACGTCGTTCAACTTCACAAATTTGGACTCGTATGTGTCAGCATATTGCGTTTTAATGTCTGTAATGGTGGTAGTGGTCGGCATCACGGTCACGGGCGTTCCGGTAGCGGCGTTGGCATTGTGTGTGGGTTCCATCTCCACCATGCCACTGTATAATTTGTATTTTCCGAAGATACCGCCCTCAATCACATCGCCTTCGTTGAATTGAGTGGTGATAACCGGAGTGTTGAAGTCGTAAATGAGCAGCGCGGCGGAGTTGTCCTCCACGAAGATGTATCTTCCGCTACGGAACACGAAGGTCACATCGCTCATAATCTGTTTTTCCACACCAGTGGCGGCAGCGGCCTTGAAGGCGGCGATGTTGGACACTTGTTCGGGGAAGGTGATGGAGACTGAGGCCGTGGCGCTCGGGATCATACCGGATTTCCATGCTTTGGCCACAATCGTGCTGTTGGTCGTCACCGTGAACGGCGCGGTATAGATAGTGGAAGCATCGGTCGGTTCGGCACCATCGATGGTATAACGAATCACGGCGTCGGCATCCGTGCAGGTGATGGTCACGGTTTGCGGTTCATAGTAAGTGTTGGTGGCAGGTGTGATCACGGGCACGCTAACAGTATCGGGAGCTGGCGGAACAGTGACGGTGTAGTTACCAGTGGTGATGTCGCTGTTTTCCCAACCCGTCTTCACAGCGAGGGCTTTCAGAGTGTAGGTTCCCGGTGAGCTGAGGATGAGAGGAGTCGTGTAAGTGGCGGATGCAGCGGTGGGAGTGGTGCCGTCGGTGGTGTAGTGGATTTCAGCGGTGGGGTCAGCGCAGGTCATGGTCACAGTGATAAGTGTATCTTCATCGGTAGCGGGTACAAATACTGGGGCCGGCAGCTGCGCAGTTGCCGTCAGTGCGACCTGTACACTCAAAGTGCCAGAAGCCAAAGAAACAGTGCCCGTTGCAGGCTCGGTGCCGTCAAAAGTGACGGTAACGACGGTGTTGCTGTTCGGATTGGTGATGGTGGTAGGACTCAAGGTGAAATGTGCGTCACTGCAAGTCAACACAATGGGGTTGTCCAAATGTGCGCCACTCACGGTGAATGTCTGGGTTAGTTGCGTACTTGTGAAGCTCAATGAAGGAGTACTGACAGTCAAAACCGGCTCAAACACAACTGTATAGACAGCAGTGGCGGTCTCGCTGGCGAACCAATCGCTCTTGAATGCTTTCGCCTTCACAGTGGTGGTGGCGGTCAACGAAACGGGAACCGAATAAAGCGTAGAAGTTTCGGCAGGTTCGGTGCCGTCGATGGTGTAGCGAATCTCCGCACCTTCAGTTGCGCAAGTGATGCTGAAAGTTACACTGTCGGCGTAAGTGCCAGTGCCTGGAGTGAATAGAGGGGCCTCCACAGTCGGGGCGGTGATGGTAACCATGAAAGTTGCCACGTCACTGTTCTGATAATTCTCCTTCACAGCAATAGCCTTGATGGTACTCGTCTCCGTAATCTGGAACGGCGCAGTGTAGAGCGTGGAGGAATCTGTCGGGGTTGTACCATCGGTCGTATAGTAAATGGCTGCGCTATTGTCGGCAGTCATGGTTACGGTGGAGCTGAAATAGAAGGTGTTGTCTGCCCCGGCACTCTCACCTGTGGCGGTAATGACAGGTGCATCGAGCACTGGTGCGATAACAGAAAATGAAGAGGTCACACTGACAGAAGGGGAGATGGGAAGTGAATCCGGGCCCACCAAAGTAGCTGTAAAATCGAACTCACCGGCAGGCAGCGGAGAAAGAGGGAATAAAGAAACAAAATCCATCATCATTTGGTTTAAATAGATGACATTTGTTCCCAAAAAGATTTCCAAGAAATTGGATTCTATTTTGAGGTATCCATCTGTATCCAAGGCGAAATTCTGAATATCAATGGATACATGCAAAGTGTCGAGCGTGCTATAAACCGATTCGTTCTGAGGTTCGTTGATGGTGAGCGTGGGATTTAACACAGGAGCGGCTCCTGATAACACCATGATATTGTCAATTTGCCAGCCAGCCGCCGAAGATTCTGTGCTGGTGTAGATCCATGCGAAATAGATGGGCGCGGTACCAATAACATCAAAATCTCCAGAATTCGTCCAAATCCAGTTGTTGCCTGTACTAAAAACAAATTCGTCGGTGATATCATTCCATGTAGCCGTTGCAGGAGAACCCGAACCGCTGTAATCGGTGGAATACTTTACTTGTAGGGCTGGTCCAGTATATTTGGTTGCACTTTCAAATGACATAGTCACACCGCCGGGATTCAACGGGACAATAGCGGGTGTAATCAACCACGATTCGCATGCACCGAGGTTATAGGCGTTGGCATAAGCATAATTGTTTCCATTATTAGTGCCTGTGGTCCAAGAATATGTCCCTGAAGCGTTAACGACTGTCATCAGGTTCAACCCGTTGGTTTCAAAGTTTTCAAAGTAGATAGGGGTGAAGTCTAAAATAGTGATAGTCTTCGTCATAACCGTGCTATTGTTATCGTTCAAGATAGCGATAGCCTTTAGCGTGGTAGTAGAGTTGATGGTGAAAGGAGCGTTGTAAAGTGTTGAAGAAGAGGTGGGTTCGCTACCGTCCACGGTGTAATAGATGGAGGCATTGTCGGTGATACTGCTCAAACTAACGATAACTGAACCGAAATAAGTGTCGGTGGATTGCTGGGTGCCTGAGATGGTTGCGACAGGTTCCCCCACAAAATTTTCGGGAGTGATGGGCGTAATGGTCACGTCATCGACAATCAAATGGTCGTTTTCCGTGTTGCGCAAGGAGAGGATAAATTCGCCCTCATCTGTAGTAACGGCTGCTTCAATGGTATCAACGCATTGCTGGTAAGTGGTACTGTTAATGCTATAATATGGGCTGTATGATGAATAGCCACTACCTGATTGGCGACCGTCATACATCGCCACACGAATCTCACCCTGCCCCTTCACCCAAAAAGAGATTTCATATTGGGTGCCATTGTCCACATGAGTGGCTTGGGTGGTAAAACGTTTGTGTGACGAGGTTGTATTAATAAGCTGACATGCATAATTGCCTGAATGTGCACCAGTTGTGACTTTTACCACATTGGATGCGGCGATGTTACTCTTGGAGCCCAACCAACCGTCAGGAGACGTACCCGT
This sequence comes from uncultured Bacteroidales bacterium, assembly GCA_946409645.1. GTDB lineage: Bacteria > Bacteroidota > Bacteroidia > Bacteroidales > WCHB1-69 > F23-D06. The sequence goes on along the minus strand of CAMJXE010000002.1, from coordinate 53,866 downwards.
CCAGCTTTCAAATCCGCCATTGGCGTTGATTTGGGCGAATCCTGAAAACGAAAGCAGCATCATACATAAACTTAAAACACTGCAAAAAATAGATTTCTTTTTCATACTATTGTTGTTTAATTATTTGAGTCTCTGTTTTTTATATAATCAACGAAGGCTTATTTCAAAACTGCAAATATACATTTTTTCTTACTTTAATATATGTAGTAGATGGATAGATGCCTCTACAAAATCTTTCATAACGACGATTCGCAGCAGCGAATGCAATTCTTCATCAGAAATTTGTGCGAAATAAGCAAAATAGTGCCATAACTCTTTCAAATTGGCCAAAGTGCCGTTTTCACCACGGATGGGAAGCAAAGCCTCAACCAAATCAAGGTAAAAGATGCCGAATCGAGATAGTTTGTCTCCAATCTCTTGATTCTTAATCTCTTCGGCCAAAAATGGATTGCGAAGCATTCCGCGTCCCAACATCCACGCGAACACCATCGGAAATTTTTCAGAAAGTGTTTTATAATCCTCTTTGGAGAAAATATCGCCGCTATAGACGATTCTGTGACGTGTGATGCTGCAAAACTCTTCAAAAAGGTCCCAATGAGGCGTTCCTTCATAGAGTTCATCTCCCAATCGAGGATGGATGACCAGAAAATCGAGTGGATAGCCATTCAATCGTGACAGCAAATCGCGGCCTTCCTTGGCATCGTGCAGACCGAGGCGCATTTTGAGCGATAGTCGGAACGGGGTTTTCGCGGTGACCTCTGCCACGATACGTTCCACCAAATCTGGATGCGGCATCAATCCGCACCCGCGCTTGTGGCGCACCACTGGTGAGGAAGGACAACCGATATTGAGATTAAACTGCTCGTATCCAAATAGTTCGTGGAGAATCTGCATCGTATCCACCAAATAATCGGGACGGTTGCCCATCAGTTGCGGAGTGAGCGGAACGGCAGAGTTATGTTCAGGAAAAATATCCTGCCATACCCTTTTGTTGAGTTTCCCGCGCGGCTGAGATGGCAAAAAGGGGGCCATATAACAATCTATGCCGCCAAAATGACGGCATAGGATGTTTCTAAAAGTATGGGAGGTAATCCCATGTAAAGGGGCTAACCAAAGTTGCGGGTTCATTAGCGAATGACCACTTTCCGAGTGCTTTCTTGTCCTCCAATATTCAATGTAAGCATGTAAACACCTGAAGGGTACTGTTTTACATCAATGGAGGTTTTGCCTGTCATTGTACCCGATTTCAGGGTTCTGCCCGTCAAGTCGCGTAATGTCCACTTGCAAGGCTGGTCATTGTCGAGTTGCAAAAACAGCACATCAGAGGCTGGGTTGGGGTAGATCTTGTCGTGTTGGATCTCCACGACGGGCACATCCACGCCGTATTCCAATTGGACATCGTCCACGTAAAGAACGGAGGTGCTGTTTAGGGCAGTGGAGGAGAAGATGATAATCATGATAGAGTCGCTTGGAGCATTCGGGTTTTCAAACTCGACAGCAATTTTCTCGTAATTGTTAGGGTCGAGGTTAAAGAATTGTTTATGAGCGAAATCCACAAGTTCTCCATTTCTTTTGGTCATAGCAATCACCGCCATGGTGTCATTCTCCTGAGGCTGATATTTGGCCCAAAGCGTCACATAACGAGGTGTGGAGGGGCAAGGGATGCCTGGAGAGAGAACTTTCAAGAGAGAGGCAAACACGGCCAACGAGGAAGAATCTATCACAGGTACATTTGTAGTGTCTTGGAACATTTGAATGATAGAGAGAAAATCCTGCATCGGAATGTTAAATCCTTCAGCTTCACCAACTTGCAAAAATCCTGGAATAACGAAAGAGAAGCCGACGTAAGGGATTGTCAATTCGCCAGAAGTGATTTGTACGGCCTTGTTGCCGCTATGGGTATCGTTAGCTTCAGTGCAGAAATTGACCTCTATCGGAAGATTGGCGTATGAGGAAACGTTAAGATTACCCAATATACCCGGGGTCCAACCCACGGGTTTGCCGTAAGACCACATTTCAAAATCTCCGTTGGGGATTGTTGTCTGAGCATGAGCGCCAACAAAAGCGGCCAAAATTGCCAAAAATAGTACGGTTTTTTTCATATTTATGATTTATTTATACATCACGTTTATAAGCGTTAGCAGCCAACCAGAGAGTTTTCAATACTCTGTTGAACTAAACGCCGCGAAAATAAGATTTTTTCTCGAATCTCCGTCATATTATTTTTTTCGCCATATTTTTTATACCTTTGCAGCCTCAAAAAGAATATTGAAAATATGAAGAAATCGGACATTCTTGTAATAGGTGTTATTGTTCTGTGCCTGCTGCCCTTCTTCTTGTTTGATGGCGTTTATGACTCATATTGTGCAGCTAATCAACGTTTTCCGTTGTGGATGGCTTTTTTGAAATTTGGTATCTTAGCTACTTTTGGCGAGATGTTGGGTTGCCGGGTGAAAACCGGAGAGTACTACCACAAAGGCTTCGGTCTTGCGCCGAAATTTGTCGTTTGGGGACTTTTGGGTATGTGGATTGCCTTGGCGATGAACGTGTTTCGTCTCGGCATTCCGGCATTTATGGAGCGTTATACTGCCTTTAATGGCATCTCTGCGGCCATGTCCGGACCGATGTCGTGGATGAAGTTGCTCGGTGCTTTCTGCGTGAGCACGATGATGAACACCTCCTTCGCACCTGTCTTCATGACTGTCCACAAAATCTCCGACATGCACATCAACGAGCACGGCGGTGCCTTCTCCGCACTGTTCAAGCCTGTGCCCATCAAACGCCACATCTGTGATATGGACTGGGGCGTTCAGTGGGGCTTCGTTTTCAAGAAAACAATTCCGCTGTTCTGGATTCCCGCCCACACGCTCACCTTCTGTTTGCCGCAGGATCTCCAAGTGCTCTTCGCCGCCTTCTGCAGCGTGATTCTTGGATTGTTTTTGTCAATAGCAGCAAAGAAACAGAATTGACCTTGACATTAAACTTAGCCCCTAAGCCAGCAATCTTCTAATTATTCATTTTCTAAGCTTGTAAACGAGTAAATCTTAAACCTTAAACCAATATGTACTTTATCATTTTCATCGTCCTGATGGTCGCGAGCCTCATCGTCCAGAAAACCCTGACATCGCGCATTGAAAAATATTCGAAAATACCTCTCAGCAGCGGCATGTCCGGCAAGGAGGTGGCTGAGAAGATGCTGCGAGACAACGGCATCTACGACGTTCAGGTGACCTGCACCAGCGGATTCCTCACCGACCATTACAATCCGGCGACAAAAGTGGTCAACCTTAGCCAAGGTGTCTATGAGGGCCGCAACATTGCATCCGCAGCCGTCGCCGCACACGAATGCGGACACGCCGTGCAACATGCCACTGCCTATCGTTGGCTTCAGATGCGCTCGCAGATGGTGCCTGCCGTACAGTTCGGTTCGCAGTTCTCGCAATGGATTCTGCTTGCCGGTATCGTGTTGATGAGTCTCAATATGTTGGGAATCGGTCGTTGGGTGTTGCTTCTCGGCATTGCCTTCTTCGCCCTCACCACCATATTCTCGCTCATCACTCTTCCGGTGGAGTACAACGCTTCCGAGCGAGCTGTGGAGTGGCTTGACGGTCAGTCTATTACTACTGGTAATGAAACCGTGATGGCTAAGGATGCCCTCAAGTGGGCCGCCCGCACCTACCTTGTTGCCGCAATCTCCTCTCTGGCAACCTTGTTGTACTATGTGATGATCTTCCTCGGCAGACGGGATTGATTCATCATTCATATATTCTATAATGCATAATTGGTCATGAAAAAGATTTTATTATTAATGATAGTTTGCGCATTATCCCTTTCTTCGTTTGCGCAGGTGCAGTTATACCCATATAAGAATCCTCCTGAGAAATTGAAGTACACTGGGAAGGTGAGTTACGCACTCCCGACGACCACTTTCAAGATGACCGTTACGGTGTCGAAAGTGCAAGAGGTGCGCGGATATTTTGCGGATTATGCCGAGAGCCTCCTCGGGCTTACGAACATCATTCAGCAGAACCGTACCTATTATACACTCAATTCTGTTGAAATCGAGCCGATTAGGACCGCCGACATGGAACAATGTTTCACGGCCTATACCTCCAATGCGGAAATCGCCAAGTCGTGGTTTGAGCATGGAGCCCAGCTCTCCCCATTTGTGACAGCTCCCAAGGCATATACCTCGCACACATCCTCTTTGCCAGATTTCTTCAAGAATTACGCCGACATCTCCTATACACAACAATCTGAGGCGTTTGTCGATACCAAAATCATTGACGGCGTGGTGACGCAAGTGCCTGCCAGTCATACGAAAACGGTCTCCAAGAGCTTCGAGAGCAAGGCGCGTGAGGCCGCCGATGCCATCATGAAGAGCCGCAAAGACCAGTACAACTTGGTCGCCGGCGAGCAGGAAACCCCCTATTCCGGCGAGGCGTTGGCAATTATGCTTTCGGAACTCAAAAATTGGGAGAACAATTATATGAGTCTGTTTGCAGGAGTATCCCTTTCTGACACAATTGTTTACGTGCTTTACATCACACCCGATGCCAAGGACATCTCCCCAACTGGGGCCGTTGCCTTCTACTTTAATGACAGCAAGGGACTTAACTCCATGGAAGGCAATGATTCTGATGCTTATCGCTTCCATTTCAGGCACTTCTATGGGAAATACACTTCGAGAATCGCGAGTGACTACCCGTTGTATGGCATGTTGACCCGCACGCAGAGTCCCGTTTTCGTGACCCTGACGCATAACAATAAGCAAGTGCACGACTTTGGCATGATAAACATGTATCAAGCTGGTTCCGAAGAGGTTATTCCCCTTTCACCCAACCGGAATGTGAATATCGATGAGATTGGTGTTGTGTTTTAAGAGATTTCCCGTACAGAACTTATAACGATGAGAATTTCAAGCCATACCCTCATGCTGATGCTGGCGGTGGCTTTATGCCTCTCCGGCTGTCAAAAGATGCAGCAGAACAAGCTGAACCGCCAAATGAAGAAGATGGCCAAAGTCTATTTGGAAAAAGAAGAAGTCAGAGATTATAAAAAACTGACAATCAGGTGTGTGGATACCATCACGGAGTTTAGCTACGCCAAATTGACATCAGAACTGTTGGGGAATATGGAAGGTATGTATGAACAGATGTATTGGGACGAGTCGAATGACACCTCCAAACGCGAAGTTGTCGGATTGTACCTCAATGAGATACGGCGTACAAGAGCCGACTTTGAGGATTTGATTGACAACGGTGACCTCCTAACCGAAGGCGTTTTGTTGTACATGGTCTCAGGTTCGTTTGTAAAGGATGGCAAAGAGCAGGATATGACTTTTTTGGTGAATGCGGACAAAAAGTCGCTGCACACTTTGGATCCGTTCGGTGACAATTTATTGTATAAGGACGAAGAGTGATGTTCCCTTGGGGTGGTGAGCGCCGTTTCAACGCCTACAGTCATTATTGTCGCACCCATTTCGGGGGCAGAATCCAAAAGCTGCCAGTGGATGCGGGCTTTTCTTGTCCGAACCGCTTGAATCGCACACAGGGTGGTTGCACCTACTGCGCCAATAATGCTTTTTCTCCTTCTTATCTTGCTGAAATAAAAGATGTAGTCTCACAGTTGAAGCAAGGAAAAACTTTTTTTCAGAAACGGTATCCAAAAAATTGTGGATATTTTGCTTATTTCCAATCATATACCAACACAAACGCGCCTTTAGAAATCCTTCGGGACAAATTCGAGGCAGCTTTGAACATGCCTGATATTAAAGGACTTATCATTTCCACACGTCCCGATTGCCTGTCCGAAGAGGTTTTGGATTACTTGTCGGGATTAAACACCCGCACCCACCTGACCGTCGAAGTCGGTGTGGAAAGTTTTCATAATGAAACGCTTACACATATTCATCGTGGTCACACCGTGGAGTGTACATTTGAGTCATTCAAGGAGTTGTGTTCACGAAACATCAGCACCTGCGCTCATCTTATTTTCGGTTTACCTAACGAAACAAGAATGCAATGGCTTTCGGATGTTCAGATACTCAATCAGTTACAGCCTCAGTTTGTAAAATTTCATCAGTTGCAGATTTTCAAAAACACCGCGATGGAAGCAGAATACCGAGACCATCCCGAACGTTTCCATCCGCTTTCTGCTGACGATTACGTACAATTTCTGTGTGATTATTTGGAACGCATGTCCCCTGAAATCGTCATTGAACGTCTTTCCGCCGAAGTTCCTCCTCGTTATCTTGCTGTCTCCCAGTGGAATTTATTAAGACATGACAGATTGGTGAGGAAAGTTGAGGAAGAATTGCGGCGGAGAAACACTTGGCAGGGCGTGGCTGTTGACGTAACTACTAACTGCCAACCATTCGTTTCCACAGAGCGTTCAAATTTAACAAATAACAGTTAAAATTAAAAATATTTTATCAATTTGTTATTTTGATTAAAAATTTTGTATTTTTGCCGCGAAGACAGAAATATGAAATAACATGTTGATAAGAACGAACAATTGTGCATTGGTGGGGGTTGCCGCAATACCCATCACTGTGGAAGTCAACGTAGATAATGGAATTGGCTTCTTTTTGGTCGGGTTACCCGACAGTGCGGTAAAAGAGAGTCAACAACGCATCGAAACAGCATTAAACGCCTATGGGTACAAGATTCCGGGTCGGAAAATTGTAGTGAACATGGCTCCGGCGGACATCCGCAAAGAGGGCTCGGCCTACGATTTGACGCTGGCCATCGGCATCTTGGCCGCGTCGGAGCAGATTGCCGGGGCGGCGGAACTAGAGGACTATTTTATCCTCGGGGAATTGTCGCTGGATGGAAGTCTTCAGCCGATCCGCGGGGCGCTGCCCATTGCCTTAGAGGCGCGGAAGCGGAAGAAAAAGGGGGTGATCCTGCCCGTCCAGAACGCCCGAGAGGCCGCCATCGTCGATGGCATCGACATTTTGGGAGCCACGGATATCAAGCAGGTGATTGACTTTTTCGACAAGGGCACGCCCATCGAGCCGACGCGCATTGATGTGGCCAACGCTTTCAACGACAGTCTCGACCGCTACGAGTACGACTTTTCGGACGTAAAGGGGCAGGAGAACATCAAGCGGGCGATGGAGATTGCGGCGGCCGGCGGACATAATGTGATTCTGATCGGTCCGCCAGGCTCCGGCAAGACCATGTTGGCCAAGCGGTTGCCGTCGATATTGCCGCCTTTGTGCTTGGAAGAGGCCTTGGAGACCACCAAAATCCATTCCGTGGCGGGCAAGATGAGCCGTTTTGCCTCCATCATCTCCACCCGGCCGTTCCGTTCGCCGCACCATACCATCAGTGATGTGGCGTTGGTGGGTGGCGGCACGCACCCGCAGCCGGGCGAGATTTCGCTCGCGCATAACGGTGTGCTCTTTCTGGACGAATTGCCGGAATTCAAGCGGCAGGTGTTGGAGGTGATGCGGCAGCCGTTGGAGGAACGGCGGGTCACCATCTCGCGGTCAAAGTATTCGGTGGAGTTTCCAGCCTCGTTCATGTTCATCGCCGCCATGAATCCCTGTCCGTGCGGCAACTACAACCACCCGACGATTGCCTGCACCTGCAAACCCTTCGAGGTCCAGAACTATTTGAGTAAGATTTCGGGACCTTTGATGGACCGCATCGACCTGCACGTAGAGGTCGTCCCGGTCAGCCACGAGGAGTTAGCGTCCGACAAGCCATCGGAGCGGAGCGCGGAAATCCGCAAGCGGGTGGTGGCGGCGCGGGAAATCCAAAAGCAGCGGTTCGCGGGACACCCGGGACTCTTCGCCAACGCGCAGATGAGCAGCAGGATGGTGCGGGAATATTGCCGCATCGACGAAGCGGGGCAGCTGCTCCTGAAGCAGGCGATGGACCGCCTCGGTCTCTCCGCCCGTGCCTACGACCGCATTCTCAAGGTTTCCCGCACCATCGCGGACCTTGACGGCAGCCCGAACATCGAAATCGGGCATTTGAGCGAGGCCATCAATTTCCGGAATCTGGACCGGGACAATTGGGGGAGGCGGTGAGGTTTCGCCCCTGAAGGGGCATTGGGAACCCGTCCGTAAACGTCGTTCCTACCGAGCTTGTGTCCCTGCGGGACAAGGCGTCCGCCTGGTGGCGACCTTCTACCGGGTTTGTGTCCCTGCGGGACATGTTTCGCCCCTGAGGGGGCATTGGGGGTCGGTCGGGAACACCGTTTCTACCGGGTTTGTGTCCCTGCGGGACAAGGTGTCCGCCTGGTGGCGACCTTCTACCGGGCTTGTGTTCCTGCGGGACATGTTTCGCCCCTGAAGGGGCATTGGGGGTCGGTCGGGAACACCGTTTCTACCGAGCTTGTGTCCCTTCGGGACAAGGCATCCATCGTGGTCGTTGAGCCTTACGGGGCTGTTACGCCGGTGGAACATACATCCTCGCTGTACCCGCCTGTGCAAATCCGTACCGGTCGCGAATAGCCCCGTCAGGGGCCAAAGCTCGGTAGAAGGGAGCCGCCGCCCATGTCCCACGTCCCGATAGGGACGAAAGCTCGGTAGAACGGGAAACATCACGGTTCCCCGTAAACGTCCCTTCAGGGACGAAACAAAAGACGAAAAACAATTATCACACAAACAAATCAAACCATTATGAAATCAATGAGAAACAACACCTACACGCAAATCCATATCCAACTGGTTTTTGCAGTTCAAAACAGGGGATCCCTTATCCTCGATTCTTGGAGAGAGCGTCTGTACAAATACATGATTGCCATAATCCAAAACAACCGCCATAAAGTTCTGTCCATAGGCGGAACGGCGGATCATGTCCACATTCTGATAGGAATGCGCCCATCACAATCGTTGTCCGATTTGATGCAGCACGTCAAAGGGTGTTCGTCGAAATGGATAAACGAGAACAGGCTCGCCAACGGCTGGTTCTCCTGGCAGGAAGGTATGGTGCTTTCTCATATTCAAAAGATGAAATACCCACCATTATCCGATATATCGAAAACCAGGCGGAACACCACAAACAGCAAGACATGGTGAACGAATACAAAAAGCTGTTGGAGGAAAGCGAAGTTGAATATGACGAACAAAAAATATTCAAACAGGTAGAATGATTTGTTGAAATGTGTAGCAAAGATGGCTTAGTCGTCCGTCACTTCATAATCTTCTTCATCTAGCAAGCGTAATGCAAACGATTTGTGGCAGTGCCGTAATACCCTTTCTCGCGTAAAAAGACGTGACCCATGCCTTCAACGACAGTCTCGACCGCTACGAGTACGCCTCGATCATCTCCACGCGGCCGTTCCGTGCACCGCACCACACCATCAGCGATGTTGCGATCGTGGGCGGTGGCCCGCACCATCGCCGACCTCGACGGCAGCCCGAACATCGAGATTGGGCATCTGAGCGAGGCCATCAATTTTAGGAATTTGGATAGGGACAATTGGGGTAGGAGATGATTAATTCATAATTCATAATTCATAATGCATAATTAAATGGTAGGATATGAAAAGTAATAAAGATAATCTGATTGTGGTGAAGAGTACTGAATTTGCCGTGGATGTTGTTCGATTTTGTGATTGGTTGCGAAAAGAGAGAAAGGAATGGGTGATTTCTGAGCAATTGTTGAAGAGTGGCACCAGTATTGGCACTAATATCCGAGAGGGAATAAGAGGGCAAAGCAGTTCTGATTTTTATTCTAAATTCAACATCTCTCTTAAAGAAGCAAGTGAAACAGATTATTGGTTAGAATTGTTACACAAAAGCGGTTATTTGGATAATGCCCTATATGAAGAGTTGAAAAACAAATGTGAAGAATTGATCCGCATACTCACCTCCATCGTTAAACACAAAGCCCACCGCAACTAATTATGCATTATGCATTATGAATTAACATGGTAACCGCCGTGGCGCTTGCTGCCGACGTATTTGACGAGCTTGCGTTTGCGGAGCTCGGAAAGGCAACGCTCGACCGTGCTCAGCGAAATCTCGGTCTGGGCGACGATATCCGTGGTGTTGCAGCCCGGATTCGCCTGAATGCAGGATTGAACCATGTCGAGTTTCTGCTGCGGGGGGACGACGGGCTTCCGTTTGGACTTCGACTGGGGCTTTCTCTTCGGAGCTTGTTCCCCTGCTGTTTCGGCCTTGCATCGCTGAAGACCCTCGGCGACCTGGTCGGCAATCAGGCCACTGTTTTTGGGATCCAACGTGAACGTGAGCGGCTTCTTCGTCCACGGCATCTTTTTCAGGAACACCTCGCTGCCGTTGCACGACCAAATGTACTGATACGGAATCAAAACGGTGGGCGAAATGCGGACAAAGTCTTCTTCCCCAAACAGTTGCACAAGATGTTTCATGGAACCAAGCCGGGTAAACCAACGGTCATCCACTGTATAGATGCGGGTGAAGTTCCCGTCCTGAACACAATAGTAGATGTCGTTTTTGGGAATCATGAGCAGGTTGCTCTTTTGGTCAACGACATCCACCATCAGAGTGTCACGATAGACCACCTGCACTTCTGCGTCCAGAGCCTTTCGCAGTTCCTGCCGTTCCCGGAACATAAACGGGAAGAAGTTGAATGCCAAGGTTCGGGCAGCTACAACTCTCCCATGATGGGTAAACATTCTGAAGGCACCAAATTGCTCTATAACCCCCGCATTACAATATTTGATCCATTTCCAGGCGATAATCATTTCAATCAATCCTGCCACAATGGAAACGAAAACCACCACCACCCAATAGACAACCGGATGCTTTCTATGAAGTAGGGGGTAAAACAGGAAATAGTTGGCATATACGGTGGCCAACAGCAACAGTCCCACAAGCACTTCATTGGTGATACTGCCCGCCCATGGACGAAGATAGGAGTTGTTGACAAAGAAGTAGAGCAGCACGGCGCAGAACAAGACGTTCAGCAAAACGATAACGATGGTTCTTCGGTGTTTCATAATCGGACTTCAATATTTGTTTATTATTATGCTTCTTGTTTTCGGGTCTGAAAGTCGCTGCAAAGATAGTGAATTAATCCAAACAAAACCCCGGAAAACAGCCCCATCCCTCACAGAAAAGCCCTCTAAAACCCTCGCAACAGCACAAAAATCAGACATTTATTTAACATATTGAAAATCAGATTTTTACCACCCACCGAAATATTGGTTCAAAACTGGCAAATCGGTCACATTTTTACTATGAGGGAACATATTTTTTGCGTGAGGGATATAAAAGTGTCGCAGAAGATAGTATCTTTGCCGCCAAAAACTGATATAAATGAATGATTTCGTCATGAAAAAGTTGTGTATTATCCAATGGCTGATGTTAATTTCAATGCTGACCGTTGTGGCACAGGAGCCCGCTCTTCCCTACACGGCCACTTTTTCCACGTCGGAAGGTTGGGTGCTGAACAATGGTGATGCTCAGAATTACTGGATATTAGGTACCTCTGGCAGTAACAATGCACTCCTTGTGACCAACAACGGTGCCACTCCCACCTATTCCTACACCCGGAGTAATGTTGCTGCCGAAAAGACATTTGTGGTCGGGGATGCGGACAAGATTATTGTCTCTTTCGATCTGAAATGCGGCGGCAAGTACAACAAAGACTTTCTGAAAATGTTTTTGGCGCCTCCTTCCCAGATCTACGAGGGTGGAATCGCCTACTCGTGGGGTGTCAGTACGAACTCCGTCTATGCAGCCAACTTCAGCGACCACTTCGATATGACCAACACGCCAAACTATCCTTATATTATCAATTTGACAGATGGCAAAACTATCCATTTGGATGTTCGGATGAACAATCCGATTGCCAATCCCGATACCAACTCAATTGCAAAACTGGTTTTCGGATGGGTTAATGACTACGGCAGCACCTACGATCACGGAATCCAGCCCGCACCTACCATCACCAATTTGCGTTTGAAAAGAGAGACCTGTACCCCTCTTACCGGATTTTCCGTCTCCAACATCCAGAGCCATTCAGTAGAGTTGTCGTGGAATATGCCTGAGGGTGGTGCCTCTGATTATATTGTCCAATATGCTAAAGATGGACAGAATTGGGACGATGCCTATATCACCACCGTGAACGTGCAAGACACGTCTGTGACGTTGACTGGTTTGCAGTCTATAACGAAATATTGGGTAAGGGTGGCACGCAATTGCGGTAGCGATACCAGTGTCTGGATCAAACAATCCTTCACTACACTTTGTGAATATATCGACACCCTTCCTTACATCTGCGACTTATCTCTTGTCTCAAGTACTATGCATCCGATTCCTGTTTGTTGGGAAAGAGGCCCAGGAAGCTGCTGCGACCCTGTTATTAGCTATGGTGCTATCAATCTTTGGATTCCCAACACCATCTCGATGCCGCATTTGAACAGACAGCTCATTGATATAAATACTGTGGAGGTTTCCTTTTCCGCCAGAAGTGAAACGAACAATGGCACCTTGATCATTGGTGTGATGACCGATGCCAGTGCAGACTCCACGTTTGTGGCTGTTGACACGCTAAGCCTGACTACATCATACGAGACTTATTTGGTTCCGATAAACGGTTACACTGGAGTTGGGGACAGAGTCTCTTTCAAATGTATCGACCACAGCGACATATACGTGAAAGATGTGCTCCTTGACTATACGCTTTCGTGTCCAAGACCATACAATTTGGAATCGTCCAGTCCTACGCATAACAGTATCAATTTGAGTTGGACGGGAACAGAATCATCCTGTAACCTATACTACCGAATCAAGGGGAACAATGCATTTACGGTTGTGCCGAACGTGTTGTTGAATAACAATGGCGTTTACACTTTGTCGGGACTGACCTCGGGTACAATTTACCAATGGTATGTGGCGGCACGATGCGATGACGGCACCGAAGCGGCAAGTCACGAACTCCACGATTTTTCTACTCTTTGCGATCCAATTGTTGAGCTTCCCGCGACTTGGGACTTTGAATATTATAACAATGAGACCATGTTGCCTGTATGTTGGAAAACATTATCCGCATCTGCTACCATTAGGACGGACGAGTCTCACAGTGGTACACGGGTGCTGCGGCTGTACTACGTAGATAACGGGTCAAACATTGTCGTACTCCCCAAAGTGGAGGAGAATCTCTATCCGATTGATAATTTGCAAATTAAGTTCTATGCCAAGAATATGGGAACTTATAGCGATTGGCATGTTCAGGTCATCGGTGGACTGATTACGAATCCAGAGAACAGTTCCACCTTTATTCCTAACGACACAATTGATGTGATTGGTGCGGCAGGCGGAAGTTTCCAGGAATATACGCTTCGCGTGGCGGATTATCATTGGGCGGATGGCTATCCCGCCATAAGGTTTGTGAGAGTTAATGGCCCAATGTGGCTTCACATTGACGACCTGACATTAGAGGTCGTTGATACCGCAATTCTCCCAGTGCGCCCCTCTGTGATGGCTGTTGACGCAGACTCTATCGGACAGACAACCGCGACACTTAGCGCCACCATTCATAATCCGGACAACTTGTCTGTCTCTGCTGCGGGGTTTGAATGGAAGGATATCTCGGAAAATGAGTTTACTCCGATTGATTGTTCCATCTCGAATAATGCTTTTATGGCCGAACTGACCAATTTAACCGCAAACACAACATACGCCTTCAGGGCATTCATCACTTGCTTTGGTATAACCGATTATAGTGAGGAAACTATTTTTGCCACCCTGCCCGAAAATGACACCATTGAAGACCATGTTGACGAGTATCTGCTAAGCAGTATCAAGCTATATCCAAATCCTGCCAAACAATATATCGACGTGATTTTGGAGGAGGAATCAGGGCCTTGCCAGATCGAGTTGTACGACAGCCAAAGCCGAAAGGTCGGAGAGATATCTATGGTGGAAGCAACTGCGAGAATCCCTCTCGGGCATCTTGCCTCAGGCGTTTATTTCATCCAAATCAAATGCGATGATATAGAGGTCACCAAGAAATTCATCAAAGAATAGTATCTTTGCCGCCAAAACTTTTAACCTTGAACCTTGAGCTTTGAACTTTGAATCTTGAATCCTGAAACTTGAAAATTAGAAAAAAACATATTATTATGAAAAACCTCATCTCCTTATTCGTGATTTTAGCAACGCTGGTGGCAGGGCTGAACGCGCAGACCCTCACCGTTGCAGGTGGCAACACGGCTACCGACCGATACATCCCTGTATATGGATATTATATGGATGTGCCGCAGAAATCACACGTGCTGTATCCTGCCAATTTGCTGACCGACATGGTGGGCTCGCACATCACTGGGCTGACCTACTACTTCTCCTCGCTGCCCTCAGGTGCATGGGGTGGGACGCAGATGGTCCGCATGGGCATTACTACCGCCTCCAACCTGCAAAACGGCTATGATAATGCATCAGTCACGACGGTTTGGACCGGCACGTTGTCGAGTTGCATTTCGGAGTCAACCATGGGGATCACGCTGGATGAGCCGTTCCCATATACCGGTGGGAACTTGCTGATAGAATTCGAGAATCCCGTCGGGGCTACGTGGAAAGACTCCTATTTCTACGGGGCAAACCAAACTGCCCAACTCTCCTATATGACCTATACTACATCTGTATCGACATATACACACGGTGCAGCATTCCTGCCTCAAACCACTTTTGCCTACGAAAGCGGCTGTTTCGCGCCCACATATACACACGCGAGTAACATAGGCGCAGATACTGTGCTGTTGACATGGAATACCGATCCCATCCTGCCTGCCTCGTCCTATACGGTGGCTTACAAGAAAATTTCCGACTCCGTTTTCACAGAGATGGTGGCCACGGATACTTTCCTGACTCTGACAGGACTTCAGACTTCTACCGATTACGAATGGAAAACACGCTCCCACTGCGGCACTGCCGGAATGAGCGACTGGAGTACGGTCAACACGTTCACCACGCTGCAACATCTTGCTACTTTGCCCTATCAGTGCGGTTTTGAAGACAATGCCGAAAACTTGGAATGGGGTTTCGCTCAGAACTCCATCAATCAGTGGCATATTGGGGAGGCCGTGGCACGGAACGGCGAGGCATCTCTCTACATCTCCAATGACGGTGGTGAAAACAATGCCTATACAAATACCCAATCATCTGTGGCTTGGGCTTACCGCGACATCCAACTTCCTGCTGGACAGGCACAATACCAGATCTCCTTCGACTTCAGAGGGTTGGGACAAAACGGACAGGACTATGTCAAGGTGTTTTTGGGTCCGCAAACCACTCCTTCTGGGTCCGCAGCACCAGCTGGAGCAACACAGTTGGGCGATGCCTTAAGTATGGTTTACGCATGGCAGCACTTTTGTTTTACGGTGGATGCCTCCTTCGCGGGAAACCAGCGACTTTACTTCTTATGGGTAAACAACGCTTCCGACGGTACAAATCCGCCCGCCGCTATCGACAACATCCGTGTGGGAGCTTCGGATTGTGCCGTTCCCGCTGAGCTAACCCTCCTTTCAGTGACCGACTCTTCAGCCACTGTGTCATGGAACGCCTCTCCGGGCGCAACCGCAGGCTACGAGGTGGCCTACCACTTGGAGTCTGACACCAACTATCTGACAATAACGACCATGGACACGTTCTGCGTGTTGCCGGCGTTGCAATCGGCCAGCGACCACCTATGGATGGTGAGAGCACGGTGTTCGGCCACAGAGCAGAGTGCATGGAGTTCTGAAACGATGTTCCATACGCAGATATCCATTGCCCATGTCCCCTTCCATTGCGGATTTGAGGATGCTGTTGAGAACAACAACTGGCAGTTTGTCAACGGCACCGGCGTTAACAAGTGGTGCATCAGCACGGCCGCGCACACCTCAGGCGAGATGGGTATGTATATTACCAACGACAATGGAGAGCACAACAACTACTCACCGCCCAGTTCTTTCTCCGTTTGGGCCTATCGCGACATATACATCGACTCCACCCTCAACGATGTACTGCTCACTTTTGATTACCGGAATGCGCACGTCCCAGCCAACTCCGCTAGAGTGTTCATGGGACCACCTTCTACTTTGCCTTCCGGAAATAATGTCCCAGAAAATGCCGAGCAGCTTGGAAGTTCATTAGCCACTGCATATAACGAATGGAAATCAGCTTATTACATGTTAGACTCCACACAGCGGGGATTGCAACGACTCTATTTCCTCTTCTACAGAAGTTCCAGTTCCTACCACTCCCAGAACCAACCTTTCGCTATCGACAATATTGCAGTCGTGGAGCCTCACTGTCTCTATCCTATTGAAAGATCCGTGGCCTCTTTGGACAGCACAACGGCATTGCTGACGTGGTCAACTCCGCTGACAGGACAACCAAACAGCTATACTGTAGCATACAAGCAAAAAAACGAAACGGATTTCACCAGTGTTACGGTCGCTGACACATTCGTTTTGCTCACCGGATTGGAATATTCCACCCACTATGTGTGGAAGGTGCGCAGCAATTGTAGTGCATCGGAAGTTGGCGACTGGAGTCCTGAATTAAGTTTCCTCTCCGCCCCCATTGTCTATCCGCTACCCTACTGCTGCAGCTTCGAGGACTCCACTGATAATGCCCAATGGCAATTCATTGCATCAGACACTAACACGCAATGGTATATTGGTCAAGCTATCAATAACAGCGGCACCTCTTCCTTATATGTTTCTAGTGACGATGGAACAACCACTTCTTGCTATCATCCTGATTATTACAGTGTTTACACGTTAGCCTATCGGGATTTGTATTTCCATCGTGCCACTGAATATTTGATTTCGTTTGATGTCAAGGAGAGCCGTTGCGATTATTCTTCCCTAAAGCTCATTATTGGTCGGCCAACCATCCAAGAATCAATCAATTACAACAATGGCATTCCATCAGAAAATTCATTTATTCACTTCTTTAACAGTCAATACTATCAAGCACCTGACAGTGTTTGGCAACATTATGAGTTCATTGTTGATTCCTCATACTATGGAGCAGAACGAATCTATTTCAGCTGGGAAGATTATGGCTATTACACGTGCAACCCCACGGCGGCGGTGGACAATTTCTGCGTGTCGGCCACTAACTGCGGACGACCTGGCTCTTTACAAAATGTAACCGTTACGGACACTTTAGCCGAACTCTCTTGGCAGCCTTTCGACAATCAAACTCCGGAATCCTACACGGTGGCGTATCGCAAAATGAATGACACCGTGTTCACGGAAGTGATCGTAACTGACACGTCCTGCATAATAGGCGGCCTGCAACCGCTCACCGAATATGTGTGGAAAGTCCGCGCCAACTGCAGCCCTTCGGAATACAGTTTCTGGAGCGATGAAGAAGATTTCTACACCGACCAACTGCATGTTGGGTTGCCCTATTTCTGTGATTTTGAGGATGCTGTGGAAAACAGTAACTGGCAGATTGTAACTGACTGGGAATCAGAAAACAATCAAGTTTATATTGGCAATGCCGTTGCGTGCGGCGGACAAAATTCCCTGTACATCAGCAACGATGGCAGCCTCACCAACAGTTACATCCCGCATGGAGGAGAGCCGTATGCCTTCCGGGAAATCTACTTCACACCAGGATTCTCCAAGTATCAGATTGATTTTGATGTTAAAGGCGGCGGTAGTATGCAGGGATTTATGCAAGTTTTCCTTAATTATGATGCCGTGAGCGGATTTCTGAGCGATGCGCCATTCTGGACTCACCACAGCATCACGGTAGATTCATCATTTGCCGGACTCCAGCAGCTGCGCATCGAATTTACATTCTACACCTCTTTGAATCCCGCTGGTGCTATCGACAACATCTCCATAAAGGGCATCAACCATACTATTCCCGGACAATTGTCCACAACGGACATCACCTCCCACTCGGCACGTTTGATGTGGCAATCCGACACCGTTGAGGTACCACAGGCGTATCTGTTAGCCTACCGCGCAGAGGAGGATCCGACATATACGGAAACGCTCTTGTCTGCATCCGATACAGTCTTCCAGTTCTCCAACTTGGCAGCATCCAGCTGGTATGCCTGGAAACTGAAAGCCCTATATGCCAACAACGAATGGAGCGAATGGAGCAGCGAAAAGGCTTTCAAAACATTGGCCTCGATTCCCTATTTCTGTGACTTTGAAGATTCTACGGAAAATAAAAATTGGACTATCCGAAACGGTGAAAACTGTGAAATTAACAACTATGGAGGGGGTTCTTTTAACTACGATTACCAAAACCGCTGGTTTATCGGCACTCCGACAAATGTTACTGACAATACGCTGTTGTATATTTCCAGCGATGACGGTGTGTCTAACACTTATGACATGCAACGCTATTCATTTGTCTGGGCATACCGCGACATCTATCTGGAACCGGGATACTCCCAGTACCAGTTCTCTCTGGATTTCAAAGGCGTGGGACAAGAAGGGCAGGACTATGTTAAGCTTTTCCTCGACACCCCTGCCACGCCTCCTGTCGAATATTATAATGTTACTATCCCCTTCACCCAAATCGGGGAGGAATTGAACCTGACCGACCAATGGGTGCACAAAAGTTTCACCGTAGATTCCACCCATGCGGGCGTGCAACGGCTCTACATCTTGTGGAACAACAACAATAATTCCGGCATCAATCCACCTGCCGCCATCGACAATATTTCCATCACCGTCTCTACGTGCGGTGTCCCTGCTAATTTGGCAGCCCAGACGCAAGACACCACCACGATCCTTTCCTGGGCTCCCAGCGCAGGCTCCCCGCTCTCCTACACTTTGGCTTACAAGAAACTGGACGACAGTCTCTATGTGGAAATGTCTGTGCAAAACACAACTTGTGTGCTGACCGGACTTCTTCCTGAAACCACTTACACGTGGAAAATCCGCGCCAACTGCACAGATAATGAACAGAGTGAATGGAGCGGAGATATGTTCTTCACCACCACGCAGATGCTGAATCATTTGCCCTACGTTTGCGCCTTTGACAACACCGCTGAAAACAGCCAATGGACGATGGTAAACGGAGAAGCGGAAAACCAATGGGTCATCGGCAATGCCACTGGCTACGAAGACAACCACGCCCTCTACATCTCCAATGACGGCGGCACGACCAACGCATATACCATCACGGAAAACGCTTCCGTGTGGGCATACCGCGATGTCTTCTTCGACAACGGCCATGCCGAATACCAGCTTTCGTTCGATTTCAAAGGCATGGGGCAGGCCAATACCGACTACATGAAGGTGTTTGTGGGCAGTCCCGCTGTCCCGTCTGGCACAACAACACCCGCCGGCGCAATGCAACTGGGCACTGCCATATCCTCTGTTAACGACTGGACACACTACGTATTTACTCTCGACTCCTCTTACACAGGCATACAGCGCATCTATTTCCTGTGGGTTAACAACAACTCTTTAGGGGTGCAACCTCCAGCCGCTGTGGATAATCTCACCGTGGTCGGCTCCGACTGTGCCATACCGTCTGAATTAGCGTTAACCGGCATGACCGACCAAACGGTTGCTTTGGCATGGACACCCACATCTGACAATCCGGTTTCCTATACCGTGAGCGTGCGACAAGCGGGAAGCACCACGACCACCGAATACACGACCACGGACACTTTCTTGACCGTAAGCGGACTCACTCCGTCCGCCGCCTACTTCTGCAAAGTGCGCGCCAATTGCTCCGCTAACGATCATAGTGGATGGTCCAGCGACCTCAGCGTCCGGATGCCTGCGGCTTTGCCCTACATCTGTGACTTTGAAGATGCCAACGAGCGCAATGCCTGGCAGTTCGTGAATGGGACCTATAACAACCAATGGTACGTTGGCAACGCGGTCAGCTTGAGCGGGGACTATTCCTTGTATATATCGAACAATGGAGGTGTAACTTACGCATACTCTTACCCTTATAACAGTTCTTACGTTTGGGCTTACCGGGACATCTATTTCGACCCGTCCGATTCCGTCTATACCCTTTCCTTTGACATGAGAGGGGTGGGAGGAACCAGCTACCAAATTTCTGCTTACACCAATGTTTACATCGGAAGTCCTGTCACACCTAACGGCACCACCACGCCCGCCGGGGCCACCGAATTAGGAAACAGCCTTTGCGGAATGTCGGCGTGGACAACCAAAACCTACACGTTGAACCACTCCTATGCTGGTCTGCAACGACTCTATTTCTTGTGGCGCAACACCGGCTGGACAGTCTCCAATCCGCCGGCCGCCATCGACAACCTCACCATCGACGGCACCCCGTGTACCGATGTCCCTTACGAACTGACCGCGCAGGCGATGGACACGCTCGCCAATCTGTTGTGGTCTATGCACAACGGCAGTGCCGAATCTTACACTGTTGCCTACAAACTGCAATATGACACCGCCTTCACGTACATCACCGTTCCTGACGAACATCTCACCATCGGAAACCTCACTCCGCTGACCACCTACGTTTGGAAAGTGCGGGCCAACTGCACCGCTACCGACCACAGCCAATGGTCTGCGGAATCCACCTTCCAGACCCCGGCAATCACCGCCCGTCTGCCTTACGTATGTGATTTCGAAGATGCGGATGAGAACAGCCGATGGACGTTCGTCAACGGGAGTTACGCCAACAAATGGCATATCGGAAACGCTGTGAACAACGGAGGTACCTCATCGTTGTATGTATCCAATGACAATGGCGCCACCAACACCTACACGACCAACTATTCCATGATATGGGCTTACCGCGATGTCTATCTGGATCCCAGCTATACCGATTATGTGATTTCATTCGACTGCAGAGCTTTCGGCGAGCTGTATAACAACAATCCAGTTGACTACGCGAAAGTATTCTTAGGACCTCCCACGACGCCAACTGTCACACCCGTCAGCTCAAATATTATTGTCCCCGACGGTGCAACCCAGATGGGCGATGTCATCTATTTGGATTCCACCTGGCACAATGTCACCATCAATTTAGACACCGCATTCACCGGTCTGCAGCGCATCTACATCCTGTGGCGCAGCGACGTGTCATGGGGCACCAACCCGCCGGCGGCCTTCGACAACATCTCCATCACACCGGAGGGTTGCGGCATCCCACGCCATCTGACCGCCAACCAAGTGTCGGAGAACGATGCGCTGCTGTCTTGGGATGCGGTTTACCAAGCCGACTCCTACACGGTGGCTTACCGCCGACAATCCGACAGCAGCTATAGTTATTTGACCGCCAACAGCACTCAAGTTATG
Organism: uncultured Bacteroidales bacterium; assembly: GCA_946409645.1. Taxonomy (GTDB): domain Bacteria; phylum Bacteroidota; class Bacteroidia; order Bacteroidales; family WCHB1-69; genus F23-D06. The sequence goes on along the minus strand of CAMJXE010000002.1, from coordinate 32,671 downwards.
CTGACCAACCTGCAACCCAAGACCAACTATATAGCCAAAGTTAGGACCAACTGCGACACTATGCAAGGCGTATGGAGCGACGAGTTCCAGTTCAGCACGACTACTTTGCCTTATTTCTGCGGCTTTGAGGAGGCAGATGAGAACGTATGTTGGATAATAGATGATGGTATGAACAACCACAAGTGGTACATCGGCCATGCGGTGCACTGTGATGGCGACTCCGCGCTATATGTCTCCAACAACAACGGCGTTTCCAATACCTTCTCCGACAACGTGAACGCCCAGACCTGGGCTTATCGCGACATCTACTTCGATCCGCAATATTCCGAATATCTGATGGAATTCGACATCCGCTCTTACGGTTATCCCGGAGCATCTGTGGACTATGTAAGGGTGTTCCTCGGACCACCGACAACCCCTTCCGGCAATTACACCCCCGCCAATGCAGAAGTTATCGGCGACTTCTATGGGATGGCCAACTGGAACCATTTCCGTTTCGTAATCAACGGTTCCCATGCGGGCATGCAACGTCTATACTTCCTTTGGAGACAGCAGGTTGCAGGGACGAACAATCCACTTGCCGGTGCCGTGGACAACATCTCCATCGTCGGTTCGCCATGCAGCATCCCGACGGAACTGACCGTTTCCGACCTTGCCGATGTCACAGCGGTGGTCTCCTGGAGCCCCGGTGTGTGCGGCATCACCAACGACTACTCAGTCGGCTACCGGATGAGCAGCGATACGGGATGGTACGAGCTTTCCACCACCGACACGTTCCTATTGCTGCAGAATTTGCAGTCCTCCACGCAATACACGTGGCGCGTGCGCAAGAGCTGCGTGCCGTCATTCGCCAGCCAGTGGAGCGATGTAAGCACTTTCTTCACGGAAGCCACCGAAGCGCAGCTGCCCTATTTCTGCGGCTTTGAAGAGAGTGACGAGAACCGCGACTGGCGTCTGCTGGGTGTGGGCGATAACCGCTGGTATATTGGGCAGGCCGCGCAACAAGCAGGCCAATACGCTCTCTACGTCTCCAACGACAACGGTGCAACCAACGCCTACAATGTCTATGGCTCTATGAGCAATTCCTGGGCTTATCGTGACATCTATTTCACCCCAGGATATTCTGAATACCAGATTGCCTTCGACTTCCGAGGGCTTGGGCAGAGCGGCGATGACCGCACCCGCATCTTCCTCGGACCTCCTGTCCCTGTGGAGCCCAACGCCACCTATTCCATCACTATCCCTTCCGGATTGGAGGAACTCGGCAACGGGCTGTACACGGATGCCGCATGGACCAGCCATTCGTTCACGGTCGATTCCACGCACGCGGGACACCAGCGGCTCTACTTCCTCTGGAGCAACGGCCACTATGAGGGAACGAACCCGCCGGGTGCCGTCGATAACATCATGATTTACGGCGGTTCCTGCGCCGCACCTCATACGCTGACAGTGACCGCAACCTCCACAACCAGCATCAGCATCAGCTTCACCCCCGCCGACACCAGCGACCAGAATTGGGAGGCCGTCATTGTGGAAGAAGGGCAACCTTTAGACACCACGCAAATTGTCGCGCTGACAAGTACCGCTTACACCTTCAACAATCTGCACAAAGACAGACTCTACACCATCTATGTGCGTACCAATTGCGGGAACAGCCAGAGTGCATGGTGTTCCACTTCCCAAAGGACAGACTGCGGCACCATCACCGATATCCCTTACATGGAATCCTTTGACACCTACGGCACCGGCTCCAATCTGGACGGCTACTCCGCATTCCCGAGATGCTGGAGCCGCCTCTACTCCTCCTATATCGTCGCACCTTATCCGTTTATTTTCCCCAACGGATTTTACAGCTCACCGGGTTCGCTCTATTTCCAACCCAGCAACGGCCACAACGTCGCCATCACGCCCGAATTTGATTCGTCTATCCCGCTGAACACCTTGCAGGCGTCGTTCAAGTTCAAAGCCAACACGACAGCCCCCAACTCCATATTGGTGGTGGGTGTGATGACCGATCCTAACGACTTCGCCACGTTCACGCCTGTTGACACGGTCTTCCCGAACCCTTACGCGCTGACATCTTGGATTGATAGGACCGTCAGTTTGGCTTCCTACACCGGCAACGGTCACTACCTCGCCTTCATGCAGGAGAACTTCTCCAATCCGCTCACCCCGGTCAGCATGGACAATCTGACGGTGGATTACCTCTCCGCCTGTCCGCTGCCCACGAATGTGACCGCAGAGCCCATCACCCACGACAGCGTGTTGGTGGATTGGCAACCCGGCGGATCGGAGACCGCTTGGCGCGTGGTGGTCGTCCCCAACGGCAATGGACCTGAGAGCGGCACACCTGTGCTGACGGGAACTCATCCGATTGTTATCGGCGGCTTGGCCGACAACACGATGTACGATGTCTTCGTGCAGTCCGATTGCGGCAGCTCGAGCAGTTCGTGGTGTACCCCCGCCACCTTCATGACAACTTGCGCCCCCGTGGTGGATCTGCCCTATTCGGAGAATTTCGACGACTACCCGTGGATGAGCTCCTATATTGTGAGACCCGACTGCTGGATCTTCCCCGTCACCTACGCCGAATGTCCCAGAATTGACTGGAACACCTACGGCTATTACGGCATGGAGAGCAAAGCCCTGCTCTTCCACTCCGACACGTCAACGACTGCCACCGCTGTCACCCAGCCGTTCGGGGTGGACATCCATTCGCTGCGGGCGCAGTTCCGGTTGTCTGCTGACCATGAATATATTGCCGGCTGTATGGAAGTGGGGGTGATGAGCGACCCGTACGACCTTTCGACTTTTGAATCCGTGCAGGTTATTTCCATCGCCCATTTTGATACCTGGCAGGATGTCACGGTGGATTTCCGCAACACGGCGATGACGGGCACCAACCGCCATATCGCCTTCCGACAGGTGGGATTACACTCCTCCAATATGGCCATGTGGCTTGACGATCTGATTGTCTATCAAGCAGATGATTGCGATGCACCCTCCGGTTTGACTGCCCACGACCTCACCTCCACTTCGGCTGCCATCTCGTTCGAGCCCTCGCATAGCAGTGCTTCACAATGGGAATATGTGGCCTGCGCCCCGGGTGTTTCTCCCAACACCCAAACCCTGGTGGCCACCGCCAGCACCTCGTTTGTCGTTGATAACCTGACTCCCGGACAAACGTACCGCATATTCGTGCGGACCGACTGTGGCTCGAACAGCCATTCGGAATGGTCAGAGTCGTTAGAAATCACCCCAGACTGTGGAATTATCAGCCAATTGCCCTACACGGAGACGTTCGACACCTACGGAACAGACAGTGAGACGGCCTTCCCCGATTGTTGGCGCCGCATTCTGACCCCTGCATCCTACTCCTACTACCCCATCGTTTCGTCCGAAGTTTCCGCCAGCGGCGTCGGGTCGATGCTCTTCCTCGCCAACTCCTTCAGCGATGATTGGGCCATCACTCCCGCATTCGCCCCGAATCTCTCCTTCGACAGCATCCAACTGGATTTCAGCTACTTCCAGGAAGCTGGTGCTGCTCCGGGCTGGGACACGATGTTCATCGGCGTGATGAGCAGTCCTTACGATGCCGTCTCCTTCGTGCCGGTCGATACCATCACCCTCCAGAGCTGGGGAGTGTGGGAACCGCATTCCGTGCTCCTTGACCACTACAACGGCGACGGACGGTATGTGGCGTTCCGCTACCACTGCCCCGCCTATCTGGGCAAGGTGTTCATCGACGACGTGGTGTTCTCCGTAAGACCTGATGTCGGGGTTCCCGAGCGTGACATCGACCAACTCTTGCATCTCTACCCCAACCCCACGACTGGAAAATGCATCGTCCGCAACGAGCAAGACCTCATCGAGCAGTTGGAGGTATTTGACATGTACGGAAAACGGTTAGAGCAGCACTTTGTACGTGATTACCAGACGGTTATAGACCTGTCCGCCCATGCCTCCGGTGTCTATTTCGTGCGTGTGACCACCGAACAGGGCACCGTCACCAAACGGGTGGTGAAACGGTAGTGGGCTGATATATCATTTGTTCCTGAATAAGCAAAAGCAAAACAACTTGATAATTGATATTGCAAAATGATTTTGTATTTTTGCGGCGCAAAACCAAACCTTTATGGAAAAAAGATACATCATCAGCGGCGGCGGCACCGGCGGGCACATATTCCCCGCGTTGGCCATCGCCAACAAGATTAAAACAGAAAACCCTGATGCCAAGATTCTCTTCATCGGGGCAAGCGATAAAATGGAGATGCGGCGAGTGCCAGAAGCTGGCTATCCTATTGAAGGACTGGAGATTTACGGTATCCACCGCGAGAAATCGCTCAATGGCTTGATGTGCAATTTGCGGCTGCCCATGGTGATGATGAAAGCCATGAGTAAGGCCAAGAAAATCATGCGTGAGTTCAAGCCCGACCTGGCCATCGGCGTCGGCGGGTTCGCCAGCGGTCCCGCGCTGAAAGCCGCCTCACAACTCGGCATTCCCACGCTTTTGCAAGAACAGAACTCCTACCCTGGAGTCACCAACAAGATGTTGGCCAAGAAAGCCAAGTCCATCTGTGTCGCGTACGACGGTCTCGACCGCTTCTTCCCGCCCGAAAAAATCATCAAAACAGGCAACCCCATCCGCAAGGAAATCTTGCAATTAGAGCGCAAATCACCAGCGGCGTATGAATATTTCAACTTCTCACCCGACAAGAAAACCGTGCTGGTGGTGGGCGGTAGCCTCGGCGCACGCACCTTCAACCAGACCATGGCCGCCAATTTGGACGCTTTCCGCAAAGCCGACCTGCAGCTGTTGTGGCAAACCGGCGAACAGTTCTACAAAAATATCGACCCTGAGCTGCTGAAACAACAAGACGAACACATCCATGTCGTGCCGTTCATCAAGAACATGAACGACGCCTACAGCATGGCTGACGTCATCATCTCCCGCGCAGGCGCATTAGCATTGGCGGAGCTGACCATCGTGGGGGCTCCCACCATCCTCGTGCCGTTCCCCTACGCCGCCGAAGACCACCAGACCTTCAACGCCAAGGCTCTCTCCACAAAAGACGCCGCCCTGCTCATATCCGACAAAGACGCACCGGAGAAGCTGATACCTACGATGTTACAGTTAGTCAACGACCCGCATCGGATGGAAACCCTCGGCACGAACATCAAAACCTTCGCCCTGCCGAACGCCATTGATTTGATATATGAGGAGATTGTGAAGTTATCTTGACCTACATTTGAACCTAACCCCTAACCTCAGAACCTTAACCCTTGAACCTTAACCCTTGAACCTTAACCCTTGAACCTTAAACCTTAAACCTTAAACCCTAAACCTTAAACCCTAAACCCTAAACCTTGAACCAACCATCATGAACGGAGATCCGAGATTATATCAATTACTGGATGAATTGCACATCCCATACGAATATTTAGAGCATCCGGCCGCACCGACCATCGAGATTGCCAAACAATACTGGGCAGGGCACGATGCCAAGCACTGCAAGAACCTCTTCTTCCGCAACCACAAGGGCAACCAGCACTATTTGGTCTGCCTCGATTGCGACCAAGACATGAATATCCACGACATCGAAAAGCAGCTGCATCAAGGCAAGTTGAGCTTTGCCTCGGAACCGCGCCTGATGAAATACCTCGGCGTGAAGCCCGGTTCGGTGACACCCTTCGGACTCATCAACGACACCGAGCACCATGTGCATCTCTTCCTCGACAACCAGCTGCAGAATGCCGAGCGCGTCAGTTTCCATCCCTGCATCAACACCGCCTCGCTCATCGTGAAACGCGAGGATTTCGAACGATTCCTGCAACACATGGGGAATCCGTACGAGTGGATCGATTTGTATTAAGGAGTAAGCAGTGATTTGTGATTTGAAAAGGTCAAGCATTAAAAAAAACACAATGGAAAATAGCAAGACGTTAATATCCCAATTGGAAGAAACGCAAATCCTTAGCAAAGAGGAGTTTGCCTTTTTGATTGCATCTCATTCCGAAGAGGATGCCCAGTACTTGTTCGAGCGGGCGCGGGTCGTGCGCGAACGCTATTTCGGGAAATCCGTCTATTTGCGCGGACTCATCGAGATTTCCAACTATTGCGCCAACGACTGCTACTACTGCGGCATACGTCGCAGCAACGAGACTGCAGACCGTTATCGTCTCACCGAAGAGGACATTCTCGCCTGTTGTGAAGAGGGTTATCAGCTGGGTTTCAGGACGTTCGTGATGCAGGGCGGCGAGGATGCGCACTTCACCGATGAAGTGCTGGTACGGTTGATTGGCAACATCAAATCTCGCTTCCCCGATTGTGCCATCACGCTCTCCTTGGGTGAGCGCGCGAAAGAGCGTTACCAGAAACTCTTTGATGCTGGTGCTGATCGTTACTTATTGCGTCATGAAACGGCTAACGCGCAGCATTACGCGCAATTGCATCCTGCGTGGATGTCACACGCGCGCCGCATACAATGTCTCTGGGATTTGAAAGATATTGGTTACCAAGTGGGTACAGGATTTATGGTGGGCACACCATTCCAGACACCAGAACTGTTAGCTGAGGATATGCTCTTTATCAAGGAGTTGCAGCCGCAGATGGTCGGTATCGGACCCTTTGTGCCGCATCACGCCACCCCGTTCGCTAACGAATCGGGCGGCACAGTGGAGCTGACACTCTTCATGCTGGGTCTTCTGCGACTGATGATGCCGCAATTGCTGCTACCCTCCACCACCGCTTTGGGCACCATCGACAAGACGGGCCGCGAAAAAGGGCTGATGGCGGGTGCAAACGTGGTGATGCCGAACCTTTCGCCAGTATCCGTACGTAAAAAGTACGACCTTTACGACAACAAGATTTGCACGGGCGACGAATCTGCGCAATGCGTGAACTGCCTCGGGGTCAGAATCGCATCTACTGGTTACAAGATTGATGTGAGTCGTGGCGATGCTCCAGGGTGGTAAAACCTTGATTAATATTGAAATCCTAATCTTATGCCGGCAAAATGATACAAGGCATCTTTTACGGCATTGGTGGAATAGGCGGAGTGGTCTTGCTCGTTAGGCTGTAGGATGGTATATCGAATGTCGCTGAGTTGCACTTTGTAACATGCTGCTATTACAATAGATAGCTTTTCGTTGAGGTTGATGCGCATACCGATGCCTGCTTCTCCCATTGGTCCGGTCTTAGTGCCATGGACCACCCGATCCATTGGTTCAGGGACGGAGGAAACGTACCATTTGAAACTGTAACCCAAGTTGGTATAGAACATGGGTTCGATTTTGGTATCGGTGAAATTAACCGTCAGGTTAAGATAGATCGGGATGAAGGCGGTGTGCTTCCAGATGTCAAATCCAGCACCCAAACCCAATTGAAAATATGGATTGAATTGATAACCAAGTAGTTGGTTGATAGAAACGTCGAAATTTTTGTTTTGGACGGTTTTGTTTTCCAGCACAATTTGTCCTAAACCGGTTGCGTACCCAAGGGAAGTCATATAGATGAACTTACGTTCTGGAGTGGGGCGGCGGTTTTGTGAATAGCCTGTGTAACAAACCATTATGGCGATGAGAATAATCAATATCTTTTTCATACGAATATATAATTGGTTATTTTTTCAATTGTGTGGATTTTAACATTTCACGAGCGGCTGCAACGGCCGATTCTGTGCGGTTCTCTCCACTCATCATCGTGGCAATCATCTGCTCGCGTTCTTGCATGTCTAATTGTTTGATGTTTGTAAAAGTTTGATTGTCAATATTTTGCTTGTAAACCAAGAGGTGCTGAATACCATGTGCAGCTATTTGTGGTAAATGTGTGATGGCAATCACCTGATGGTTGTGGGCAAGCAGCTGCATCATTTGTCCCACTTTAGAAGCTGTTTCACCAGAAATACCCGTGTCAATCTCGTCGAAAATAATAGTGGGTAGCAACATCGTGTCAGTAATGATTGACTTGAGACACAGCATGATACGTGACATTTCACCGCCAGATGCAATCTTGGTAATGTCGGCGGGTTCTACTCCGGCGTTTGCTGAGAAGAGGAAAGTGACGAGATCCTGTCCATTCTCCCGCAGTTCTTGAGTCGTTTCCATGTTCACGGAAAAACGGCTACTTGTCATGCCGAGACGGTATAGTCGTTCTTCCATCGCCTGTACCAAAGCAGGAACGGCCTCTTTTCGCGATAAGGTCAATCGTGAAGCATGTGTGCGCACATCGTCTTCCAAACGATTTACTTCTGCTTCATACGCTGAGAGTTTCTCTTTGTCATCGGTATAAGATGAGACTTCTTCTTGCAGCTTTTCAAGCAGGGAAATCAGAGCGGAATTATTATCAACGTGGTATTTTTTCTGCAAAGTATATAGCAAATCGAGCCGTTCGTTCAGTTGGTTGGTCAACGCAGGGTTGACTTCCACTGTGTCGTTTTTTCGGGACATTTCATAAGAGAGATCCTGAGCTTCAACCATCAGATTTTCAATGCGTTGTTTATAATTAGCATAATCTCCACCTAAGTTCTCCAAAGCTCGGCATTCTTGCTGCAACGATTTCAACATATATATAATATTGTCTCCTTCCTGTTCCGAAAGCAGTTGAGTGGCATTGTACAAATGCGTTTTAATCGTCTCTGCGTAAGAAAGTTCTTGTATTTTTTGTTCAATTTCTGTTTGTTCGTCAGGTTGCAAGCCAGCCTTTTCTAACTCTTCGATGGTGAATAGGTTATAGTCGTAGCGCATTGTGGCCTCTTCGCATCGTATTTTCAGTGCTTCAAGCGCATTTTTCTTTTCTTGCCAATGTCGCAAAGAATCCTTGTATTGGCGGATTATCTCTTGATTTTGCGCAAATTGGTCAATGAGTCGAAGTCGGAAACCGGCATTTTGCAGCATCAACGTCTGGTGTTGTGAATGGATGTCCACGAGTAAAGAAGAAATGGCTTTCAGGGTGGTGAGGTTCACGGGAGTGTCGTTGATGAAAGCACGGGACTTGCCGTGTTCGTTAATCTCCCTTCGGATAATCGTTTCTTCCTGATAATCAAGGTCGTATTGTTGGAAAATGGGTTGAATATGGAGCGAGTGAAGGTCAAATGTGGCCTCAACGATGCATTTTCGGGTTTTGTCGAAAAGTACGTCTGTGTCGGCGCGGTTACCGAGAATAAGGGATAGTGCGCCCATAAGAATGGATTTGCCGGCTCCTGTTTCACCGGTAATCACGATCAAGCCTTGTTGAAATGGAATCTCTAAAGACCGAATAATCGCATAATTCTCTATTTGTAAGGAAGTTAGCATTGCGATTATTTGGATGCGGTATTAATGGCATCGTAGGCGGAAGAATTTGTCGGATCAATCTGCTTCATGATATTGATTACCTGAGTTTTTTCTGACGGCATTCCTTCCTTGAAAATATTGATGATTTCGTCTTTTTTGGTATTCAGGATGATGCGAACCACGGCCAAATTTGACTTCTGTGCGTTGACTTGTTGCAGGAGTTTGAGACTTTCGAGGATGACGGCGCGGCCCGCATCGGGGGTTTCGTTCATCACATCGAGCCCAAGGCGGTGGTATTGATAGTAAAACTCGTGAATTTTGCTATAGGTACCGTTGGTGAAATTCTCGGTAATCCAGTAGCGATTGTTCTGGCCGCTTTCTGCAACGTTCCAACCAACATCTTTAAGGTTTTGGTTTACAATGTTTTGGCATTTGCTAAAATAAGGGGAGCCGCCATTGGGGGAGAATGAATCCAGTTCCACAGCGATGAAGAGATTGAGGTAGTAGGCAATCAACGAGGTGATTTCAGAAAGGTTAGAGTTTTCGTCGTATTCCATCGGGTCGCCATCAGCATATCTGAATTTCACTTTCTTGTCTTGAAAACTCATCAATGTTGTCTTGTAACTGGCCTTGTACACAGGACGTTGCAAGACTATTGTGGCGGTACCTTCATATTCATCGCCCGACGCTTTTGTCAAATTGATGGTGATGGAGCATTCGATACGTTCGTTCTGTTTCAAATTGTATTGGCACCATTTGCGGTCGTGTACAAAAGTGTATAGTTTTTGTCTTAATTCATTGAATCTCTGTTGGTTACCTGTGTTTGAGATTTGGGTGGAGTTGACGGAGATGGAACATTGAAAGTCTTGTGCTTTCATTGTCCCGAGGGTCATCAACATGACGACAATAAGTCCGAAGATGCGTTTCATAGTTGTTTTTTTCTTAGTTATGAATATATTTCAGCGCCGTTTGCAATATTTCTTGGGCGATTTCTTGTTTACTTTTGAGTTCACTAACATATTCGTGGCCGTCCTTACTGTAAATGGTCACTTGATTGGTGGTGGTTCGGAAGCCGGCGCCAGCGGTTCGCAAAGAATTAAGAACGATGAGGTCAGCGTTTTTAGTATGCAATTTTTTCTTGGCGTTTTCCACCTCGTTTTCTGTCTCTAATGCGAAGCCAATCAGCAGTTGGTTGTCGCGTTTGATTTTACCGACGGATGCGAGAATGTCTTTCGTCTTTACCAATTCAATAGAGAGTTGGGCGTTGTCCTTCTTGATTTTTTCAGGTGCCACGTGTGCGGGTGTGTAGTCGGCTACAGCGGCAGACATGATAATAATGTCTTGCTCATCAACTAATTGCATGCATTGCTGATACATTTCCTCTGCTGTTTTTACATTATACCGATGGATGTTCTGATGATGTGCGGTGCAACTGGAAGGACCGGAAACAATAGAAACTCGCGCTCCTCTACGGGCGGCAGCTTCTGCCAGACAGAATCCCATCAGACCAGAGGAGTGGTTGCCGATAAAACGCACGGGATCAAGGGGCTCGTATGTCGGACCTGCCGTAATCAGCACTCTTTTCCCTTGAAGAGTATGGTCGTCCGACAGGAATTCATCCACAGAATCGAAAATTTCTTCAGGTTCCTCCATTCGTCCGTTGCCAGTGGTACCGCAGGCTAAAAACCCCTCGTTTGGCAGTAAGAGACGACATCCATGGTTCTGTAGAATTTTAATATTCTCTTGAACGACAGGGTTTTCGAACATGTTGCTGTTCATAGCTGGAGCGACAAACACGGGCTTTTTGACAGCCAGATAGAGTGTGGAAAGTGCGTCGTCAGCGATGCCGAGCGCGAATTTGGCGATGATGTTGGCGGTGGCAGGGGCGACAACCAACGCGTCCGCCCATTCTGCCATGCTGATATGTTCGACCTCCAATGTGCGATGACTGTCGAACATGTCAGTGTAAAGTTTGTTTTGAGACAGGGTCTCAATGGTCAATGGGGTGACAAATTGCAAGGCGTTTGCCGTGGCGGTCACGCGCACCTCATAGCCGTTCTTCTTGAACAGACGGATCAGGTGCATGGTTTTGTAGGCCGCAATGCCTCCGGTAATGCCGATGACAACATGTTTACCCATAACAAACTGATTATTTTTCGTTTACGTCGTTGTAATAAATCTGATCGTTTTCGAATTCATAGAGGGCGAGCTGGGTGGGTTTGGGCAGCTGCTCGTACATCTTAGACAATTCAATTTGTTCGCGATTTTCATAAATCTCCTCTCCTGTACGATCTTGCGGAGCTTGAAGGTGGGAATTCTCCTGGAACTCCTGTTTCAACTCTGAAGCAATCTGGTCAGCGCGTTTCGACATGATGACGATGCTTTTGTAGAAATTGCCCGTTTCTTTGTCATATTGGCGGATGTCTTTTGTTTTGGCAAACAAATCAATTTTCAACTTTTTGTACTCTAAAGCTTTCATTATTAGGACTTATTATTTGATTTTTGAAGATATTTTTCCAATTGTTTGGTGACGTCTATTGAGATTTTTTCAACTTCTTTTGCGTATTTGCAGTCGGGGTAGTGAAGAGCCATTCTCTGGCAGGATTCCAAGCAAACTTTCAGACGTTCAGGTTTTTTGCGTTCGGTACTTCGTTTGGCATATTCGTAGTTGTTCAGCACCAGATAATAGACTGCTTCGGGCATGAGAGGGGAGTAGGCGTATTTGTTGAAAAAGTTCTTGGCCGCAATCCTGCATGCCTCGTATTGGTCGGTGTTATAGTACAACTTCATTATTTCCAACTCTTTACGGGCTAATTTCAGTCGAAGGTCATCCAGCATCAGGTTGCACTCCTCCACATGGCTGTTCTCGGGATACGCTTGCAGGAATGATTTGATCTGCTCGATGGCGTATGTGGTGTTCGACTGATCCAGATAATATTCAGGACTGGTTTTATAAACAGCCTGAATGCAGCGGAAGAAGGCATCTTCGGTGCGTTCGGAATTGGGGTAGCGGCGCACGTAATCGCGGAAATGGAAGGCTGCCATGTTGTAGTCGGCGTTTTGATAGTATGAGTCAGCGAAAAGGAAGAGGATGGTGTCGGCGCGGGGGGTACCAAGGGATAGCGGGTAAAGTTCTTCGAAAAGGCTTGCAGCGGAAAGCCACTGACCGTTGTTGTAGTACTTCAGGGCGCGTTCGTAGTTCTGATCAAATGTTTCGAAAGTGACCCGCTTATTTTGTACTCTGGTGACAGTGGATTTACCCTTTTTGGCGGGCGTGGTGTTACTTTTAGCAGGCTTGCTTGAGTCCTCCGTCGGCTTGATGGTGTCCTTTTCAATGTAAACTTTCTGCAAATCAGCAGATAGCGAGCCGCAAAACACGTCCGCATGCGCTTTCATCGCGAAGGCTAACAATATAAATATCAATATGTTACAAGTCTTTTTCGCCATTTTGTAAAATCCGCGCAAATATATACTTTTTTTTAGAATTCGGAGCTTGTAACTAACGTTAGTCGAAGTCGAGTTTCATAATGGAGTCGCGCTTGGTCTCGTTACATCCGGAAGGGTCGCCAATATAGGCACTGGGAATAATGAAATTGTAACCAGGTCTTGTATATCGATTTTCAGCTGTAACAATTTCATGGTAAGGTAGTTGCGGGTCGGCATAGACTTTGTTGATGAAGAGTCCGAACACCGGCATGGCGGTGCGTGCGCCTTGTCCGAGCGCGGTACTGCGGAAGTGCGCTGCACGATCCTCACAACCCACCCACACACCGCAGGTTATCAAAGGCGTGTAACCCACGAACCAACCGTCAGATTGGTTGTCGGTGGTGCCAGTTTTGCCAGCACACGGGAAAGAGATGCCGTATTGACTACGCAGTCGGCCACCCGTACCGTAATCCACCACACCCTGCATCAACCGAACCGTCTTGAATGCAGTGATTTGGTCCATAGCTTCGTTGGTCTTCGGTACTTTGGTATAAATCACGTTGCCCTCTTTGTCGCAGATATGCGTGATGAAAATGGGCTCCACATAGACGCCTTGGTTGGGGAAGCAGTTGATGGCACCCACCTGCTCGTACAGCGTCAATTCGCACGCGCCCAGACAGATAGAGGGCACCGCGGGGATATCGGAGGTCATGCCCATGTTGCGGACTAAGTCGATAACAGCGTTGGGACCATAGCGTTTCATGAGATAGGCGGAAACTTGGTTGAGGGAGTGTGCCAAAGCTTCGCGTAGCGGCATCATTTGCCCCTCTTTATAACCGCCGGAGTTGTGTGGTGTCCAAGTGCCACCTGGGACTTCGATGGTCACGGGCACGTTCGGCACCATTGTGCATGGGTCGAAGTCGCCACTCTGCATGGCCACGGTATAGACGTAGGGTTTGAAGGTGGATCCGACCTGCCTTTTGGAGAGTTTCACGTGGTCGAATTGGAAGTATTCGTAGTTGGTGCCGCCCACGTAAGCCTTCACGTGGCCAGTGGCAGCCTCCATGCACATTAAACCGCACTGTAGGAACGATTTGTAGTAACGGATGGAGTCCATCGGGGTCATCGTTGTGTCAACCATTCCTTTATAGCTAAAAACGGTCATTTTCGCCGTTTTGTTGAAGGCGGCTTCGATTTCGGCATCCGATTTGCCGGCGTCTTTCATCTGCGCATAGCGGTCGCTCTGTTTCACGGCACGCCAGAGAATATTGTGGGTCTGTTCCTCGCTGATATTGACAAACGGTGCATTTTTCGCACCTTTGATATGGTTGAAGAAAAGCGGTTGCAGATAATCGCAAACGTGTTCTTTCACAGCGGCTTCCGCGTGTCGTTGCATACGGGAGTCGATGGTGGTATAGACTTTCAGACCGTCGCAGTAGAGGTCGTAACGAGAGCCGTCGTTTTTGGGATTCTTGTCGCACCAATCCTTGAGCACCATGCGTAAGTATTCGCGAAAGTAGGTGGCAATGCCGGCAGTGTGCGCTTGCGACTTGAAGTTGCTCATGTCAATGGGAATCGCTTTGATGGAATCGAAATCGGCAGGTGTCAGATAGTTGTATTTTTTCATCTGTCCGAGCACAGTGTTCCGGCGGTCGAGGGCGGCCTGCGGATGGCGGCGCGGGCTGTATTTCGAAGGAGCCTTCAACATGCCGACAAGGAGTGCGGCCTCTTCGGTGTTGATATCGGCAGGGTCTTTGTCGAAGTAGGTGCGCGCAGCTGACTTGATGCCCACGGCATTGTTCCCGAAATCGACGGTGTTGAAGTACATGGCGAGAATTTCGTCTTTCGAATAAGCGCGTTCCAGCTTGGTGGCCACCACCCATTCTTTGAATTTCGTGAATACAATTTTGATTTTTCCAGCTTTTGGATCGCGCGGGAAGAGGTTCTTGGCCAATTGTTGCGTGATGGTACTGCCGCCGCCCTTTCGGTGGAAAGTCGCCACGCCCACAGCCACGCGGAACAGTGCCTTTACATCGACACCGGAATGGTTGTAAAATCGGGAGTCTTCCGTGGCAATGAGGGCATCTTTCAGCTCGTTTGAGAGATCGGCGTACTTGCAGTTGGAACGGTTTTCGCGGTAATAGGTGCCTAAGAGCACTCCGTCGGAGGAGATGACCTCCGTGGCCAGGTTGGAGTCGGGGTTCTCCAATTCCGCAAACGAGGGCATGTACCCCATCCATCCCAAGGAAATGAATAAGAACATGAGACACACCACACCGAACAGGATGAAATAGACTTTCCAGAAAGTCTTCGCCCATTTCGGCCAAGTGGTCTGACGTTGTTTTTGTTTATTGTCGTTCGGCGATGAGCCGGATTTTGCACTATACATATTCAATATATTTGAGGGCGCAAAGGTACATAAATTTTGAATACGTTACAATTCGATGCTGTAACTCTTGCCCGGTAACGCAAAAATCACGCCTTTCAGCTCCATGGTCAGCAATAATCCTGCCAGTTTCGAAGGTGAAAATTGAGCACAATGTTCTGAGATTTCGTCAATGTTTTTCTTGCCATGAAGCAAAAACTGGTAAATATGATCTTCATCCTCAGTTAGATCTGGAAACAGTTGCCTTTGAACCGACTTCGGGGCCGAATCCCAGTTCATCATCTCCAAGAGGTCTTTGCCGCAGGTGACCATTCCGGCGATGTTTTTACGGATAAGGTCGTGGCAGCCAGCATGCATTTCGTCGAAAATGGTTCCTGGAATGGCGAAAATATCGCGATTGTAGGAATTGGCGATGTGGGCGGTGATGATGCTGCCGCCTTTGGTGCCACTCTCGGCGACCAGCACGGCATCTGCCATGCCGGCGATGATTCGGTTCCGCGCGGGAAAGTTCATCCGGTCAGGACCTGTGTCAAAGTCAAACTCGCTGACGAGACTCCCCCCATTCTCCAAAATCCTGTCCGACAGCTGTTTGTTGCTGGATGGGTAGATGGTGTGCAGTCCGTTCCCCAGTACGGCTATTGTGGTGATGCCGAGGTTCAGCGACTCTTCGTGGGCCACTGTGTCGATGCCGTACGCCAACCCACTGACTGTAACTATATTGTTCTCTTTCAGTTCGTTCAGGATTTTAGTGAGACTTTTGACCCCGTATGATGTGGCGTTCCGAGTACCCACCACAGCGAGCATCCGCGCTGAGTTGAACTCACCAGGACCTTTGTAGTAGAACGATACCGGCGCGTCAATACACCTTTTCAAGCGCTGAGGATATTGAAGGTCCAAATAGTGACAAAAGTGTACATGGTGCTTTTCCATCAACCATAATTCTCTGTCAACCAATGATTTAATTTTGTCGGTTAAGTGAATATCCATAGCACAGCGTTTGCGGTTTTGCAGTTTCATCCGCCATGATTCTGGATATTCAAAAACGTTTTGCGCACTTCCAGCAGCCGTCAAAATCTGTTTGATTGTGGACTTTCCCAGCCCTTCGGTTTTGTTTAAGGCGATGCGATAATAAATTTCTTTGTGCATTTTGTTTTTGGTTTATAATTTTTGTTTTATTTTTGCGTTTTCTTTCTAAGCGGCAAAGATAAAAAATTAATCCAATATAAATGAAATTTAAAATAAATTTTAGCAATATGAAGAAAATCAGTTACTTTGCAGTGTTATTCTTGCTTTTGACGATGGTTTCGTGCCGTCAGAAATCAGGTACTCCTTCCATAAAAGTCGATAATTTCTCAACAGGTAAGGCCGGAGAAATGATTTTAGTCCTCGACACCAACTACTGGAGCACATCGGCCAAGAAGGCCATCTATGCGGTGATCCAGCAGCCACAGCCGGCCATCAACCAGATAGAGCCGATGTTCGATGTGATACAGTGTTCCAATTCCGATTACAAGGCATCATTTATGCGTCATCGTAACGTTGTTCAGTTTGACTATAATCCTGCGTATGTGGGAAATACGTTTGAGATTCTCCGCAATCCCATTGCCAGCTCCCAAGTGTTGGTGAAAATTCGCGGGTCGCATCAAGATTCATGTCTGGCACTTTTCCTGGCACATCAGGATGAAATCATCAAGACCATGTACGACAATGATATAGCACGCCTTCAAAATGCGCATCGCAAATTGAATAACGCGGTGATAGAGAAAAAGATAAAAGAGAAATTCGGTATCCGAATGACTGTCCCAGACGGATATTTTGTAGGGCGTGAAGAGGAGGATTTCCTTTGGCTCTGCTTCCGCACTCCAAAGAACGACCGTTTCGTGATGATTTATAAATCACCGCGTTATGAGCTTACAAAAGAGAATGTTTGTGCGGAACGCGACCGTATCACGAAAGCTTACATCCAGGGGGCTGTGGCAGGAGCTTATCCTGTGGTGGCCGATCTGGAAGGCTATCCGTTGGCGAGAATGATGCAGCTTCGTTATCATAACGGTTTGGAATTAAGGGGGTTATGGTCATCCGTGCGCGATAAGATGGGAGGACCGTTCTATAGTTTCACCCAAGTTTCATCGGACAGCACATTCTGCGTTACCGTAGATGGATTTGTATATGCTCCTCAAGAAACTAAACGTGACTATCTGCGTGAAGTTGAGGCAATTGTGAAGTCGATACAATAATTTTTTCATTTAAATGTGATAAAATGATTGTTTTATGCGTCTAATGTAATGTGACGGAAAAAGAGTCTGACATTGAGAAGATAGTCACCGGTTGTTTGCAAAATGATCGGTTGAGCCAACGGCAACTGTATGACCGGTTTGCCGCAGATATGTTTTGGGTCTGCAGACGTTATACCGATTCTGTGGAGGAAGCCGAGGATATTATGATGGAGGGATTCATGAATGTTTTCAAGCATTTGGATACTTTTCGTGGCGAGAGTTCTTTAAAGTCATGGATATCGAGGGTGATGATTAATGTGGCAATCAACCATTTTCGTAGTTCGGCGGGTAAGCGAATGGAGGTCTCCATTGAGGACATGGACTTGAAGGAGGAGGGTGATGTGAGTGAACGGATAACGACTACTTTGCAGGTTGAACAGGTGATGGAGCTGGTACGGGAAATGTCGAAAGGGATGCAGGTTGTCTTTAACCTTCGGGCGGTAGATGATTGTTCATTCTCAGATATCGCCAAGATTTTGAACAAAAGTGAGAATGCGGTTCGTAATACATATATGCGGGCGCGGCATTTTCTGATGGAGAGACTCAGGATGGATGATGTGGAGGGTCGGACTTTTGAATAATTGTTGCAAGAGTGTTTTTTTAGGCAAATATAATTTATGAATAGAATAGAAGATCTACTTAAGAACCATAGTGAAACCCCATCTGAGGAAGTATGGAAGCGGTTGAATGCTCGCTTGGATGCAGAGATGCCGGTGGTGAATAGTCCGGTTCAATCCGCTGGTTTTACGAAATTCAGAAGGGTGGCGATTGCGGCTCTCGTGGCTTCAGTGTTGATAGGTGGGGCTGTTTTGGGTTGGATGTTGCATCAAAAAAGCGAGCGTTCGCAAGTGTCTGATTTGGCCGCTACCGACACGAAAGTGAAAACGGAAGAGGTGGCTGTTGAGGATACGGGAAACACCGTGGTAACCGTAGAGGAATCGTTGCCGCAAGGAGTTCCCGCAACAATGGAAGCTGAACCGGAGGTTGCGAAAGTTTCCGCCGAGAAGGCCGCATCTCAAATCGTAGCCACCCCAGTTCATCATGAAATGGATACGAAATCAGAGAAAAAGTCCAATGTTCGGCAAGAGGTTCTGCCAGCTAATTCCACATTGGCCAAACAGTTGGCTGCTGACCCTGTGCTGAAGAATCTTTCCGACGATAGTGTGGATTGGTCAGTGCCTGCGCATCTTACCATTCCCAACCTCTTTACACCTAATGGGGATAAAGTCAACGATCTTTTTGTCATTGAGGGACTTGAACAATATACTTCACCGAAATTGATTATTCGGGATAAGAACAACCGCGTGGTTTATCAAAATGCGGATTATCAAAACACTTGGGGCGGGGATAACTGTCCGGACGGGGTATATAATTACGAGTTCACTTTCAATTATAATGGTATAGAAAACCAAGCAATTGGTAAAGTTCGGATTATCAGGAGTTAAGGCTGTTTTTGAGCTTCTTTTTCCTTCTTTTTATAATTATTGTTTGGAATCTAAAAATCTATTTATGTATTTTCTTTGTCGAATTAAATAGCAAGACTAAGCGTAAATTTTTAGATTTCAAGTATTTATTTACATTTGTTGCTATCACTGTCTTTGCAGGATGCAACGTGGATCCTTTGATAATTTGGGCGTGGGCATCGGCTTTAATCTCGGGTATTTGAATGTCTATGCAGGTACGCAGAACATCATTGCCGCCTTTTCAGTGAAGAGTGCTTCGCAACTTACGGGCACTGTCGGCATTGTTTTCAACTGGGGACATTTCGATAATTGGCGGAAGAATAATCCGAAGAAATAGGGCTTACTTTTTTGCTTTACTTGCTGAAGGAAGTCTGTAGGACTGAAATCCAATAAGCAGACGACGTGAGTTTCTGCATAAAAAAACGCCCCGACCAACTCGGGGCGTTTTCGTATCTGTAGAAGAAAGATTACCAAGCGAAGAGCGGACGATCGTGCATCATATCGTTGACTGTCTTACGAGTCTTGGCGATGAGTTCTTCGTTCTCCACGTCGCAGAGCACGTTGTCGATCATCTCGACGATGCCAGGCATATCGGCCTCTTTCAGACCGCGGGTGGTGATGGCGGGCGTACCGACGCGGATACCAGAGGTCTGGAAAGGAGAACGGGTGTCGAAAGGCACCATGTTCTTGTTGATGGTGATATCGGCCTTCACGAGGGTGTTTTCAGCGACCTTACCGGTGAGTTCGGGGAACTTTGTTCTCAAGTCGATGAGCATCAAATGGTTGTCAGTACCGCCAGAAATCACCTTGTAACCTCTGTCCACGAATGCCTTTGCCATAGTGGCGGCGTTGAGCTTCACTTGCTTGATATAACGAGCGTAATCGTCGGTCAGAGCTTCGCCGAAAGCGACAGCCTTGGCAGCGATGACATGCTCCAGAGGACCGCCTTGACAGCCCGGGAACACAGATGAGTCGAGGATTTGGGACATCATCTTGATGGCGCCCTTCGGGGTGGTCTTGCCCCACGGGTTCTCGAAGTCCTTACCCAGCATGATGAGGCCGCCGCGAGGTCCGCGGAGGGTCTTGTGGGTGGTGGTGGTCACGATGTGACAGTGCGTCACGGCGTTGTTCAGGAGACCCTTGGCGATAAGGCCGGCAGGGTGGGAGATGTCAGCCATCAGGATGGCACCAATCTTGTCGGCGATTTGGCGCATACGTGCCCAGTCCCAGTCGCGGCTGTAGGCAGAAGCACCACCGATGATGAATTTCGGCTTTTCGCGGAGAGCTACTTCCTCCATCGTGTCATAGTTGATGCAACCCGTTTCCTCGTCAACCTGATAAGCCACAGGATGATAGAGGATGCCGGAAGAGTTCACTGGAGAGCCGTGTGAGAGGTGTCCGCCGTGGTTGAGGTCAAGACCCATGAATTTGTCGCCTGGATTCAGGCAGGCCATCAAGACCGCCATGTTGGCCTGTGCGCCGGAGTGCGGTTGCACGTTGGCCCATTCGCAGCCGAAGAGCTCCTTCACGCGGTCAATGGCCAGTTGCTCGGACTGGTCCACGATCTGGCATCCGCCGTAATAACGCTTGCCGGGATAACCCTCAGCATACTTGTTGGTCATCACAGAACCCATGGCTTCCATCACTTGGTCGCTCACAAAGTTCTCAGAAGCAATCAGTTCGATGCCATTGGTCTGGCGTTCGCGCTCCTTTTGAATAAGATTGAAGATTTGTTCGTCTCTTTTCATATTGTCTTAATATAATTGTTTGATAATTAGAATTTTATATAATTGAATCTGAAAATGCAAAGATATAAATTTTATGTTATGAAAAAAATCATATTTTTGCAGATTATATTATAGAAATATGTCAAGATTGAAATTACCGATAATATCTTTCCTGCTTACGCTATTTTTGGCAGGTTTAATGCCGTTTTCCCGTGCTCAGGTTGATACAGCTTTTTGGTTTGCGGTGCCGAAGTTGTGTGATCATGCTCACACTCCTATCACGTTGGTGGTGACAACATTCGATGAGCCAGCCACCATCACCGTCACGAAACCGGCTTCCACTACTCCCGCAGTGGCGGTTTTCAACGTGGCCGCAAACTCATCAGGAACGCAGGTGTTGGTGCAGAATGATGCCGGCCTCGCCAATTTCGAATGCCCGCATAATGCCACCTCCAATTATGGTCTTTACATCCATTCCACTTCCAAAGTAAATGCGTACGTGGCTGTGCAGCAGAATAATAGCGAAATATACGCTTTGAAAGGTAATAATGGCTTGGGAACGCAGTTCTTCGTCACGATGCAGTATCAGTTCGATAATGGTTCCGGTACGGGTATCGGCGGTTATCCTCAGGCGCGCAATACTGCGGAGATTATTGCAACGGAAAATAACACCACTGTAACGATAACGCCTTCAGTGACTTGCGGTACTCATGCTGCCAATGTTCCCTTCACGGTAATCTTGAATAAAGGGCAGGTTTATTGTCTTGCGTCTAATTTTCAATCGGGTGCCAATCATCTGTGCGGCACCACTATCACCTCCGATAAGCCTGTGGTAGTGGATGTTAGCGATGATTCGGTGACCCCTCATTGTTCCCAGACAACGGATCAGGGTAATGGCAGTGCAGATTTGGTGGCCGACCAGTTGGTTCCTGAGAATATGGCTGGTGGTCAGTATATTGTGGTTCCTTCTCCTTCGGCAGTCAACAATTATGCTCCTGCCAGTAGCGGTGGTGGAAACCATTATTTGGATTATGTTTGCGTCTTTGGATTGGAAGACAATACGACTGTGCATATATATAATAGCACAAGTCCTTTTGCACCAGATACTTATACAATCAATCGCGGTGGCAAGCTGAAATACCATTTCCCGAATACCAATCCTATTTTCATATATGCTACGAATGCTGATATGTCAGAGGAGAAGAAAATTTTCGTTTTCCAAGTGACGGGCGCGGGCAAGGAATTCGGGGGAACTCAGTTGCCGCACGTTTATTGCACAGGTTCCACGGCAGTAGGCTACCGACCGCTTCAATCTGCAAATAATCATACTAAATCCCTGTATCTCACATTGTTGTGTGATGCTACATGCACAGGCGGTTTTCAGATTAACGGCAATTCCAATATCATTTCCGCCTCGGATTGGCAGGATGTCCCAGGCGCACCTGCATTCAAGTATTGCCGGAAAAATGTCTCTTCCAATTTTTCACCATCGGCCACTAATATGATCCCATTCCGTGTGACTAACTCACTTGGAAAGTTCCACATGGGTGTGTTCGACATCAACGGAAGCTATGACGACTGTTCTATCAGTTACTTCAGTAGTTACGTTTCTGAGAGCTCTATCTCATGGAATACGACGGTCACTCTTTCTGATTATTGCCAAGGAGATACGATTCTCTTTGACTTTGATACAGTGGATGCCGAAATCATGCGTATTGTCGGTCCTAACGATTATGAATTAGATGAAGCACCCTATCAATTAGCAAATGTCTCTCCTGATTACAGCGGTTATTATACTGTGATAGCCAGCGATGCTCGTGGATGCATTATGGAGCTGATGAGGGATTCTATAGAAATCGCGATTCATCCTTCCGTGGAGGAGATGGTTTATGACACCATTTGTCCCGGTCAGGACTATTCGGGTTATGGTATGTATGTTTCTGCAGACCGCACTGCCATTCCCGGAACGATTTACGACTCTATTATAAACCAAACTGTTGAATTCGGTTGCGATAGTCTGCTCATACTTGCTCTCAATATCCGCGACAGTGTTTTCGGCGAATTTGACCATACTGCGTGTAATCAATATAGTTGGAACGGGCAAACTTATACCCAAACGGGTGACTATACCCAAACTTTTACAGACGTGAACGGCTGTGACAGTATTGTGACCTTGCACTTGGAAATAGAGGAACCTGCCGTTGAGATTGTCACTTCCGAGGACGATTTTTGTGAGTTTGGGGAGATTGTGCTGACAGCCGAATCGGAATATGGGGAGTATATTTGGAACACGGGCGAAACTACGCCGTTCATAACGGCCACTCAGCCTGGCATATATACTGTGACAGTCACGCAGGGTGAATGCCAGGCCTACGACCATTACACCGTTCCCACCTGTGAGTTCCACATCTATATGCCGAACTCTATTACCCCTTCGCGAGCTGACGGACTCAACGATTACCTTTTCCTGCCCGAATACGTGCATCGTTTTATCACGGAGTTTGAAATTGAGATTTATGACCGTTGGGGCGAACTGATTTATTGGAACAACGACATGAATTTCAAGTGGTACGGCGAAAAGGCACACGTCTCTGATACGTACGTTTGGGTGATTCGGGTGCGGAATCTCGAAGGGAAACAATTTGTGCATCGGGGATCGGTGACGGTGCTGTAATTAATTAGCAGTTTATAACGAAAAGCCCCATATTTAAAACATAATTCCTTGAAAGCCCTGTATGGGCGTCACAGGTCAGCCTAAGGTGAGCGCTATCGAGCCATAGAACGATGACGACGGATGACGATGAAAGGACGAAGAAACGATAAAACGATAAATATGAAAAAAAGCACAATGATTTTATGCGCGGCTGTAGTGATGCTGTGCGTTGGTTGCCAGCAGAAAGCAAAGACAACCGAACAAACTGAATGTGAAACTGTTAAAAGTACAACGATGGAAGATTTATTGACGCGCCGCAGTGTGCGCAGCTACACTGACAGTATTCCTCCTATGGAGGTGATAGAGGAAATCTGCAAGGCTGGCACGTATGCCCCGACCGGCAAGAACCGTCAGAGCCCGATTATCATTGCGGTGACGAACAAGGAGATGCGCGACCGTCTCAGCAAGCTCAATGCAGCTGTGCTGGGTGCCGACAACGACCCCTTCTACGGCGCGCCTGTGGTGCTGGTGGTTTTGGCTGACAAAAACGTGCACACCTACATCGAGGACGGCAGCCTCGTGATGGGCAACCTGATGAACGCCGCCCACGCCAAGGGTCTCGGCTCCTGCTGGATTCACCGCGCCCGTGAGGTCTTCGAGAGCGAAGAGGGCAAGCAGATCCTCAATGACCTCGGCATCGAGGGCGACTACGTGGGCATCGGCAACTGCATCCTCGGCTACACCGCCGGCGATTATCCCGAGGCCAAACCCCGCAAAGAGAATTGGGTATATTGGGTGAAATAATACATCCCCTTTCGTATCACGGGTTGTTGCCGGAAACGTTCAACAACCCGTTTGATTATGTACCGCATCCGGTGTGTGTGGCGGCAGTAGCGGATTTGTTGCCGCATGTTGAGGAGTTGATGCACGGGAACCCCGAAGGCAAGATGTTCGGGGTACTGGTGGTGACAAAGGAGAATTCGCAAGTTTCCGATAATCAACAGAATGCAACGCTGTATTATCTGGCGGCCTTTTCGGGACATCTGTACGACCAGTCCGTGCTGCCCGGCTTTGTGCCGCCGGTGTTCGATTTCCTCGCCCCCGACGGCTATTTCAAGGTTCATGAGGCGGAGATTTCCGCTATTAATCAAGAAATCGATAACTTGGAGTCTGATAGTCGGTATGTCGAATCTCGACAATATTATCGGCAGTTACAACTGGATGCGGAGAAGGCCATTGCAAAAGCCAAATCCATCATGTTGTCTGCCAAAGAGAAACGCGATGCCGAACGTTCCCAAAGGACGCTGACCGTCGAGGAAGAGACCGATTTCGTGAAGGAGAGCCAGTTCCTGAAGGCGGAGCTGCGGCGAGAGAAACGGCGTTGGACAGAACGGCTGGAAGAGGCAAAGGAGGCCGTTTCCGTTTATGAACAACAGATAGAAACACTCGCAAACCAGCGGAAAACGAAATCGGAGGCATTGCAGAACTGGCTGTTCGAGCATTTCGTGATGGTGAACTATGCGGGCGAACGGCGCAATTTGTTAGATATTTTCCGCGATACGGTGCAGCAATTACCTCCCGCCGGCACGGGCGAATGCTGCGAACCGAAGCTGCTGCAATACGCTTTCACACACGGACTTAAACCCATCCAGATGGCCATGTTCTGGTGGGGAAAATCGCCCGAAGGGGAAATCCGTCACCATCTGCACTATTATCCCGCCTGCTCGGGCAAATGCAAGCCTGTGCTGACCTACATGCTGCCACCGGAGGTGTTGGCTGCAAATTCGCATCGCGACCTTTCCAAGCAATTGGAAATCGTCTATGAGGATACTGATTTGTGGGTCGTGAACAAACCTTCGGGGATGCTGAGCGTGCCGGGGAAGTCGCACCGCGAATCCGTAATCTCCATTCTGCAAGAACGTTGCCAAGA
Source organism: uncultured Bacteroidales bacterium (assembly GCA_946409645.1). Taxonomy (GTDB): domain Bacteria; phylum Bacteroidota; class Bacteroidia; order Bacteroidales; family WCHB1-69; genus F23-D06. Next base: position 7,537 of record CAMJXE010000002.1, on the reverse strand, counting down.
AGGCGAAACACCGTTAGTCGTTCACCGGTTGGACATGGACACCAGCGGGCTGCTGGTCGTGGCGAAGCACAAAACCGCGCATTACCGTCTGCAGAAACAGTTCAAGGACAGGGAGATACACAAGACCTACGTGGCAGTATTGGACGGTAGGTCGTTGCCGATAGGGGAGGAGGGGCGCATCGAATTGTCGCTCTCGCCTGACCTGATGCACCGTCCCTTTCAGAAAGTCGATAAAGAACACGGAAAACCTGCCGTGACGTTGTATTGCGTGGTGGGAGAGCATGTTGTGGAGCTCCATCCGCTCACAGGTCGCACGCACCAGCTGCGCGTCCACTGCGCCCACGCGGAAGGGTTAGGTCGTCCCATCCAGGGCGACAACCTCTACGGTCGCCGTGCTGACCGACTCTATTTGCACGCCGCGCGGATTGCGTTCGCGCACCCGATGAGCGGAGAGGAAATGGTGTTTGAGAGGAAGTCGGCGTGGTGAGAAAAAACGATTTTCCCTCTTGACAAGCGGTCTTTTTTGTTGTATCTTTGCGGCAGAAAATTAAATACATAATGGCAAAAGAATATACTTCAAAAGATATTGAAAATCATGAGGTTAACGATCCTCAAGTTCAGTATGTCGCTTCCGCCCAAAGGACTTTACGCACCATCACCGAAGAAGAGATGGGGCGAAGTATGACTTTGGAGGAACTTGACAACCATTTGACAGAGTTTATTCATCAACATTACCATGCAAAATAATGAAAGTAATTGTTGATGATGTTGTTGTGAAAGAGATTGACAGTTTCTACTCTGCCGCCATGAGGAGGCATATCACGTTGTCAGAGGAAACTGTTATGGCCAAGAAGAAAAGGTTAATAGAAGCCCTTGCGTCTTTAAGCGATTATTATTTCATATACCCAAAAGCGAGGTTAAAACGAAAGTGGATTGAAAACAATTGGCAGGAATACACTTGTGAGGATTTCCATTTTGCATACGAGATAGTTCGTGATAAGAATGGTCAAGAAATCATTTTTGTTCGTGATGCGGTGCATAGTTTGTTATACTATTAATCATGATTAATATATGGAACTCGATACAAAAAAATGGGCAATTCTGGATAAATTGGACAGCAATCCCTTGTCAATTGAACATGTTGAAGAAGTAAAAGAGTTGGCGAAGGAAGCCCATAGTTATTTGTTGTCCTTCCCATGGTGTCTGTCTATCAATAAGGGTTGGTTGGTCTATTCTTGTGGATATGTTATAGGCCTTTTCTGTTTTGAAATCGTGCCTGATGTTGCGAAAGGGGCAGACAATCATGTTTGGGTAATCGTAGGTGATCTTCCTCTGGCCTATATTGACATATTAAGTGCTCCATCCGCACATAGTGCATTGGATTTATATATTAAACTGATGGAAGAATGGGCTTCGAAAGTGAACAACGGCGAAGACATTTCTGATTGTTATCCTGTTAATGTGCCCGCAACCAAAGAGTATGCCGATATGCTCACAACAAGAATGAATCTTTTGAAGGAGGATCACTTGCCGTTGTTAGAGGAAAGATGATTTGGCTGTTTATTTGGTTTTTTCATGCATGTGAATATATCGTTGATAGTTCTCACGCACACGGCGTTCCAGGATAGAGTGTCGCGCACCGATCTATGATGGCGTTGGCGTTTTCAAAGCCTGTGTCGCAAACATTTTTGTTTCTGTTCCCGTCGTAACCCATTACAAGGTGCATGGTGTCATAGCCGATGTTGATGAATTGCAGAAGCTTGCGATCTCGCTTTCCTGCTGCTGCTTTGTATTCTCTATTGATGGCCGTCCTTTGCCGTTGCGAATAGGCAGGATAGCGTCAAGCGCGATCAGACATCCTTTCCATAGGATATCGCCTGGCGCCTTGATGTATTTGCGGTCTTCGTATGACTTTGTTTCAGGGTCATAGTTCGCATTCTTGATAATCTCTTTCGCGTTTGCCACATACCTTCGGGCTTCTTCAATGGGATCTTTCTTTTCCATGATTCTTGATCCTTTTTGTTTATAAAAATGATGCTGCAAAGATATAATATTTTTTTATGAATGTCAATGACTTGGTAATATTTTTTTTTATTGCTGATAATTAGATAGTTGAAAATAATGGGATTAAATTTTAACTAATATTAGTTAATTTTCGTATGGCGTTTTCGCAAAAAAAAAAGAGGCCGCCCCTCCGGACAGCCTCAATCTTTGTGAATAGTGAATAGCGAATGGTGAATTGAACTATTCCAGCTCCATCACCGTTCTGTTCGAAGGCCTATATCCCAATTTTTTCATCAGATTCCGTTCGAAATCGACCTTGGTGGCGAATTTCTTCGGGTCTTTTTTCTCTTTCGGGCTCCAAACGCACTCCGACAACGCGAAAAGTCGCGGCAGAATCATGTATTCGGCCGTTTCGGGGTCGTTGACGAACTCGGTCCAAAGGTTGCACTGTCCGCCGAGGATGTGCTTCTGCTGTGCCTCGCTCAAGCCCTCCGGCATCGGGTCGAAGGAGTAGGCCTTGCCTAAGGAGACGTACCCCTCCATGCAGAGCCGCTCGTCCTTGTCCTTGCTTTGGTAGTAGTTGAAGTAGCAGTGCGTGGTGGGGCACATGATGACGTCGTTGCCGTGCTTGGCGGCGGTCTTCGCCACGTCAAGGCCCTGCCAGCACATGATGGTGGAGGTGTTCACCATGTCGTCCGACACGATGTCGTCCCAGATGATGGCCTTCTTGCCGAGCGAATCCAGATGGTGCTCGATCTGGTTCATCAGCCATTGTTGCAGCTCGAACTCGTTCTTAAGTCCTTTGTCCTGAATACGTTGCTGGCATTTCGGGCAGACCTGCCAGTTGTCGTTGAAGGCTTCGTCGCCGCCGATGTGGATGAACGGGTAGGGGAAGAGTTCGGCCACTTCGGTGAGCACGTTCTTGTAGAAGGTGAGCACGCCGTCGTTGCCGGCGCACATGATGGCTTTGGGCGGCCAGTAGGGACCCACGGCCACGGTGTAGGGATAGTCGTCGCAGGCGTACTGCGGGTAGGCGGCGAGGATGGCGCTGCAGTGGCCGGGAATCTCGATTTCAGGGATGATGTCGATGTGACGGGCGGCGGCGTAGCGTACGATGTCGCGGATCTGCTCTTTGGTGTAGAAACCGCCGTAGGTCATGGGCTCGTCGGGCATTACGGGGTGTAGCGTGTCCCAGGAGGTGCGCTCAGGACGCCACGCGCCCACGCGGGTGAGCTCGGGGTAGCGGTCGATCTGCACGCGCCAGCCGTGGTCGTCGGTGAGGTGCCAGTGGAACTTGTTGATTTTGTAGTAGGCCAACAGGTCGATGTATTTCTTCACGAAGGCGGTGTCGAAGAAATGGCGCGACACGTCGAGGTGGGCACCGCGGTAGCCAAAGCGAGGGTAGTCGGTGATTTGGCAGCAGGGCACGGCGAAGGTCTTGCTGTCGGCCAACTTGTCGGTGCCGGCGAGCTGCAGCAGTGTCTGCATGCCGTAGAACAGTCCGGCGGTGGTGTTCGCCTCTACCGTGATGCGCTTGGCTTTCACTTCCAGCACATAGCCCTCGTCACCGATGTCTTTGATTTCTTTCTTGCTGATAGAGAACAAGATGGAATTCTTCTTGGCACTTTCGGCGTCGCCTAAGTTCGGACGAAGCTTGAAGTAGCTTTCATAGAGGTCGCGAATCATCTTCGAGGTTTCGGTGCCGTTTGCGCCGAGGTTGTCGAAGCAGAGCATCGTCTTGTCGTCGATGGTGAACTGCCCGCCTTTGGGGGTGACTTCGACTGGCTCGGGCACCACCACGATGGCTTTGGGTTTCTGGCAGCCGAATAGCACGACGGCCGCGAGGATGATAGTCAAAAGGGTGATCTTTTTCATATTTGGGATGTTTATAATTTCTTAAATCAAGAATTGTTATAATGCTAGGCAGGATTCTCCTATCTTATGGATGCCTTCGAGGATGCGTGTCCGTTGGGCTGGCCGTGGCTGGGAAACGGCATTGGCGTAGTGTGACAGTTGCGCGTGCTTGATACCGGTTATTCTGCTGAGGGCAGACAATGTGGTGTATTGCTGCGCCTCATGCAGAATTGCACTTATTCTTTTCTCATATTCAAGTGTGTATTCGCCTCGTTGAATGGCTTCGGGTATGGGGTCATTGTCCAAAAGACAACCTTCAATCTGGGTGCGAACACCCTCTTCAGCGTCTTTTTGCAAATCCTCGAAAGTTTTTCCGGTGGCAAGCACTACACCGCCAATTCTTTCGTCACAAATATATGCGGCGTAATTTTTACCGCACCAATCCACTGATACTATAATCTTTTCCATAATTGTTCTTATTCAATGTTTATTTCCAACCTGCTTGTTTGAAAATGCTGCTTAAATAAAAGTCATCTAAATCGTCTGACAGCTTTTTGTTTACTGTAACCTTTCCCTTTTTTATCGGGTGTTTGTATTGCCGATGGTCTCCTTTCGTGTAGGCGAGGTACCACCCGTCCTTTTCGAGCATCTTGATGACTTCTTTAACTTTCTTTGTTTTCATACGTGAAAATAAATTGCGGCAAAGATAGTATTATTTTTAATACTAATCAATGCTAGAATTAAAAACTTTTTTCTTCGATTTCGAACGCATCCCCGGCAATCCCGTCCGCGAACCAGAGTCCCTCCGAAGTCAGTCTCAATCGGTCGGGGGTGCGCTCGTAGTGGCGGGCGTCCACGTCCGTCTTGAAATGCCGGAGCAGACCGTCCGTGTGCTCCCGCCCGAAAAGCGCTTCCATCTCCCGCAAGTCGATGCCGGCGCGGGTGCGCAGCCTCAAGAGCAGGTACTCGTTGTAACGGTCTGTGCCGGTGAGGGTTTCCCGCTCATGGAAGGGTTTCCGTTGCCCGATTTGGGCGAAGTAGTCCGGCAGAGTGGGGGCGTTCCAGGAGCGGTGCGCGCCGTCGAAGGAGTGCGCCGCCGGACCGAGCCCGAGGTAGGGCGTGCGGTCCCAGTAGGCGGAGTTGTGTCGTGATTCCCAGCCATTTACCGCGAAATTGGAAATCTCGTACTGCGCGAACCGCGACTTCGCGACCGTTTCCGACAGTATGGCATATTGTACGGAAGCCAAATCCTCATCCGGTTCCACGGTTTTGTGCTGTCGGATGCGGCGGTAGAGCAGCGAGTTCTCCTCCACGGTGAGCGCATAGGCGGAAAAGTGCCGTATGGGCATGGCAAACGCGGTTTCTAACTCTTTTAACCACAATGTGTTGTCTCGCTTGTTCACGCCGTAAATCAAGTCGATGGAAATATTGTCAAAACCGGCTTTATGCGCGTTTTCCACCGCTTGCAAGGCCTCTTTGGCGGTATGTTTCCGTCCTAAAAACTGCAGAATCTCATCATGGAAGGATTGTATGCCGATGCTTATTCTGTTGAATCCCAAAGTTTTAAGTCCCATGCAGTAATCCAATGCGAGCTGTTCGGGGTTGGCCTCGATGGTGATTTCCGCGTCCGGGTCGATGTCGTAGTGCCGGTGTATGCCGTCGAGAATATATTGTAGCTGAGACGGTGGCAACAACGATGGGGTTCCGCCGCCGAAATAGACGGTGCGGATGGTTTTTCCTGCGCTCTCTTCTTTACGCAGGGTCATCTCTTCGGACAGCGCGGACAGGAATTTCTCTATATCCCGATGGTTCACGATGGAATAGAATCCGCAATAGACGCACTTGGACTTGCAGAACGGGACGTGGATGTAGAGGCCGTTTTTTTCTTTCATGCGGCAAAAGTACGCTTTTTTTGACGATGTGCATAATTTTGTATTTTTGCAGTCTAATTCGCTTGAAATGAACGACAAAAAACATTGCCGCATCTGGATCGAGCCGATGACGCGGGAGGAGTATTTGGGCAGGGAGAAGCCTCTTGCCATCAGTTACAGCATCCAGTCCGCCCCCGTCGGGCGCGTTTTGATTGCCTCGACGCCCAAAGGCATTTGTTTCCTGATGCCCGCTGCCGAGAAGTGGGAGCCCGAGGCGACGTTGAGACGGCATTTCCCCAAGGCGCGCTTCCGCAACCGTGTCGTCGCCCTGCACAAAAAGGCTCTTTTGCTGCTCCGTCGCCTCGATGACAAGGTCCCGAGTCTTTGCCTGCATTTGTATGGCACGCCGTTCCAGTTGGAGGTGTGGCGGGATTTGCTCGACATTCCCGGCGGCATGGTGACCACCTACCGGCATATCGCCGAGCGGATTCGCCGGCCGCGTGCTGCGAGGCCGGTGGGGCAGGCGGTCGGCGCCAACACGGTGATGTGCATCGTGCCCTGCCACCGCGTGGTCTGCTCCAACGGCACCCTCGGCGGCTACAGGTGGGGTGTCTCCCGCAAAATCAAACTGCTGAATGGCGAGGCGAAGTTCAATGCCAAGAGTACAGGCCTCCAAAATTGGGAACCAACGCTGTTTTAACTGTTATGGAAGCGAAGCATCTGATTCTGATCTATTTGGCGGCCATCACGGTGGTCACCTTCATCGTGTACGGCATCGACAAGTGGAAGGCGCAGCACAAACGTTGGCGCATCCCGGAGAGTGCTCTGTTGGGATTGGCAGCCATAGGCGGCAGCGTCGGGGCGTGGTTGGGGATGAAGGTCTGGCGCCACAAGACCCAGCACAAGAAGTTCAAGTACGGCGTGCCGGCGATACTGGCGGCGCAGGTGGCGCTGGCGGTGTGGTGGCTGTCGGCGAATTGGGCGAATTAGCTGAATTCATTACTGTTGGTCCGCTTTTTGGCAAGTGGGCATGTGGTCCAATTTCCATATCTGTCATTTTGTGACAAACACACTTTTTGTATATGGTATTTTGAAACAAAATTGTATCTTTGCAGGTGGTAATTTGAAACATTATATATGTTTAAGAGACAGATAATAAGCAACTTAAAAGATTGGAAAGAAAGCGTACCACACAAACCATTGGTGTTAAGAGGTGCCCGTCAAGTAGGAAAGACCACACTGGTGGAACAATTTTCATCAGAATTTGAGAATTATCTCTATTTTAATCTTGAGCTCATTAGTGATCGAACTTTGCTGGAATCCGATATCCCTCTCTTCCAGTTGTTGCCATTGCTGTTTGCCCAGAAGAACAAACCTCGGGTACAAGGTGACACCTTGATTTTTATCGATGAAATACAAAATTCCCCGAGGGTCGTCGCAAAGTTGCGTTATTTTTACGAAGAATTACCTGATTTATACCTCATTGCAGCCGGATCATTATTGGAAAATGTCGTTGGCATACACGCTTCGTTTCCGGTAGGACGTGTAGATTACCTGCCAGTGCGACCATGTTCTTTTTGTGAATTTTTGTCAGCTACTGGACACGATGGTCTATTTGACTTTTTTAAGACACCTGCCTATACAGTTCCTTTACATAAGGAAATTATGGGGTTGTTCAACCAGTATTGTTTAGTGGGTGGTATGCCGGAGGTTGTTCAGGATTTTTCGGAAAACCAAGATTTTGTTTCTATTGCTTTAATTCCGTAAATTTCTTTCAATTTTAGCTGTTGATAAACAAGCAAGTCATT
>CAMJXE010000001.1 GCA_946409645.1 uncultured Bacteroidales bacterium | reverse complement strand
CCTTGATGTCTTCTACCACATCTTTGGCTTTGTCGCGAACATTTTCGGCAACATCGCCCACCTTCTCTGCAAACTTGCTATCCTTGATGTCTTCTACCACATCTTTGGCTTTGTCGCGAACATTTTCGGCAACATCCGCCACTTTCCCGCCAAAATCGGAGCTCTTGACATCTTCCACGGTGTCTTGCACTTTTTCTTTAACCTCATTCGAGGTTTTCTTAAATAAATCCAAAAATCTTTGGACAATAGATTTCTTTTCGGAATCTGAATTGTAATTTTCTGCCATAATTTTGTAATTTTTATAGGGTAGCAAAAATACAATTTTTTAGATAGAGAAATCATTCCTGTTCTGACATATTCATAAAAAAGGTTTTTTACAATACGTCTTCATTTTACATGAATCATTTTATGAGAATGGAGCGATGACAAAGAATCTTCACCCCAAATGCAAGACACTCTTTTCTGTCCATTTGTTCATCCTAATATGCCGGCTATTTCTTTAGGAATTGGCTGTTGGCCAATGGCTTTTACGGATCAACCATGGCTAAGAGCCAATTATTCCACCGCCTCTTTCAGCCTCTCCGCATTCTCGGCCACCTGCAGTGCTTGGATCACCTCCTCGATGTCGCCGTTCATGAAGTTGGCGAGGTTGTACATCGTGTAGTTGATGCGGTGGTCGGTGACGCGGTTCTGCGGATAGTTGTAAGTACGGATCTTGGCGGAACGGTCGCCGGTGGAGACCATCGTGCGGCGCTTGGAGGCAATTTCGTCTAAATATTTCTGGTACTCGCGCTCGAACAAACGGGTACGCAATACACGCATGGCCTTTTCGAGGTTCTTGATTTGCGATTTCTCGTCCTGGATGGAGACCACAATGCCCGACGGGATGTGGGTGAGGCGCACGGCGGAGTAGGTGGTGTTCACGCACTGACCTCCAGGGCCTGAGGCGCAGAATGTCTCCTTTTTGATGTCGCTCTGCTTGAGTTCTACATCGAATTCGTCGGCTTCGGGCAGCACCACCACAGAAGCAGCGGAGGTGTGCACTCGGCCTTGCGATTCGGTCTGCGGCACGCGCTGCACGCGATGCACACCCGACTCGTACTTCATGATGCCATAGACGCCGTTGCCGGTCACGGAGAAGTCGATCTCCTTGTAGCCGCCCACGGTGCCTTCGGTCATGGAGAGCACCTCGATCTTCCAGCCCTTCTGGTCGCAGAAATGCTGGTACATACGGAACAGGTCGCCGGCGAAGATGCTGGCCTCGTCACCACCCGTGCCCGCACGGATCTCCATCTGCGCGTTCTTGCTGTCTTGCGGATCGGAGGGTAGTAACAACAAGCGAATATCTTCTTCAAGTGTTTCTTTCTCAGATTGATAGCTATCCAACTCTGCCTTGGCCATCTCACGGAACTCCTCGTCCTTTTCGTTGGCGAGAATATCTTTCGCATTGGCGATATTGTCGATGACATCCTTGTATTTCTTATAGGCATCCACCACAGCCTGCAGTTCCTTGTAGTCTTTGCTCAGCTTCACGTAGTTTTTCATGTCGGACATCACATCCGGTTTCGTGATTTCCTCGCCGATCTGCAGCCAGCGCTGGTAAATGAGCTCTAATTTTTCCAGTAAATCGTTCATATTTAAGCCTTTCTATCTTTTCTGTTTCGAGCTGCAAAGATACACTTTCTTTGTGAATTGGGATTAGTGAATAATGATTTGGGATTTGTGGGTGAAAAACTTTCAAACCACTATTCACTAATCATTAAAAATTCGTACTTTTGCCGCTGATTTTGTAGAAACTAAAGCATGCGAAAAATTTGGATTGACAACTTACGCTGGGTGACGGTACTATTAGTGCTGTTTTATCATGTCATCTATTTCTACAACAACAAAGACGTGTTCGGTGGCATAGGTGGTTTCAGCGATGGCCCACAGTACCAAGATGTGGTGATGTATATCCTTTATCCATGGTTTATGCCACTGCTTTTCCTGTTGGCAGGTATCAGTGCGAAGTATTCCTTAGAGAAGCATACAGCGAAGGAGTGGTTCAGGATGCGCACACGCAAACTTTTGGTACCCAGCACAATAGGTCTGTTTGTATTTCACTGGATGACGGGCTATTTCAACACCATCATGGCCCGACAAGATGTGCTGGCTTCGGTAAAGCAGCCCGCCCTTTATTTCCTATGGGTGATCAGCGGCACTGGACCATTATGGTTCATCCAAGATTTGTGGCTGTTTTCGTTATTATTGTTGCTTATTCGGAAAATATCCCCTACATCCAACACCACAGGACAGAAAGAGGAGAGTATTCCCCCATTGAAAGGAGCTGGGGGGTATCGCTCCATAAACACGAACAGCTTCTTAATCATCTGGATTTTCCTGCTCGGCATCCTGTTCTGGCTCGGCGAACAGACTCTTATCCGTAACCCACGTCCTGAATCCGCCGACGGACTTTACAATCTATACAAGCCGTTGTTCTACCTCATCCCGTTCTTGATGGGCTACTACGTTTTCTCGCGAGACACAGTACAGGAAACGGTCAAGAGGTTTTGGATTCCGCTGATGGCTGGCGCTGTAGTCTCAGGAATCGCGCTCATCGTTACCACCTGGGGCGAAAATAACACTACGCCAGAGTATCTCGGCAGCCCGCTCAACTGTCTATACAGCTGGATGATGTGCCTCGCAATGATGGGCTGGTTCAACGCCAGCTTTGACCGTACTAACAAGTTCGCAGGATATATGACTCGCTCCAGCTTCGGTATCTACATCGTTCATTATTTTGTGATTGCCAGCTTCGGATATATGCTCAAAGTCCACACGCAATTACCGCCTTTGGCCATCTACTTGATCCTGACCATCGCTGTCTTCACGCTCTCACCGTTGATTTACGAAGGTTTACGCCGCAGCCCGTTCCTGAGCTGGTGCATTTTTGGCGAAAAACATCCACACCGAGAGCGAAGTTTGGAAAAAAAAACGAGTAAAAATTAAAAAACAACAAATTTTAGAACCATTATGGAAAAGAAATCAACAAAAGAAATTGTGTCCACCGTTTTCAAAGCTTTGACATTGGCCATGGGCGTTGCAGTGGTTGCGCTCTCCGTCTTAGAAGTTGAAGGAGTGAATATGCCGCTTCTGCTGGGCCTCGGTTTGACTTGTGCAGGAATCAGTCTGCTCAACAAATAACCCATGAAAAAATTGAAAAGATGCCCGTTTTGCAATCGTGGTTGGATTATCCCGGTACTGATAGTGACGGTGAATGCAATAGCCATTATGGTACAATGGGGTTCGTTGCCGGAGGTACTTTTAGCTCATTTCGACCTACAAGGAAATGCAAGTGGCTCGATGCCTCGTGGCACACTGCTTGTTTACCCTTTGATAGGTGCTGTGATTTGTCTAATAGCATTTGGAATAGCTCACCATATCGGCAAACGCAAAAAAGAAGCCGGCAAACTACAGATTTTAGGCTTGACCATTCTTACTTCTGGAATAGTGCTGACCATATTCTCGTCCACTATGGTTACGCTGACAGCAGGGAAAATGCCCATATTCATGCTTGCCGAACCCATAATCCTTTTATTCTCCGTTGTTGCATTCGTTATTTGCTTGATTAAAGCCTCCAAGCGTAATATTACGTTGCCCCCCGCGTCCGGTTTCTCCTTTCAAACGCTACCTGTCAAAGGCATCATGAATGCCCGCGACTTGGGCAATTATACCGTGCAGGATGGACGACATGTGCGTAGTGGACTCCTTATCCGTAGCGCTCATTTAGCAGAAGCCTATGAAGCTGACCTCCAGCATCTGACCTCCATGCAAACGGTAAAAGTCGTTGACTTCCGCATGGAGTTAGAAAAGAAAGGCAAGGTGGACAAAAAAATCCCCGGTGCCCAATATATATGTCTTCCCATTGATGGAAGTGGCACTTTAAGTTCTACGGCTTCCGAGAAGGAGATGAAGAAATTTTTTGGGAGGAAAACGTTCAACGTGAAAAAGCTCATTGTGATGGCTGCTTTCAACAGCAAAGCCAAAACGATTGCCCGTGAACTCTATCCCACACTCTTATTCAACCCGCAATGCCAGTCTCAAATGGCGGTTTTCTTACGAGAATTAGTGAACACCGATGGCGGTGCCGTCCTTTTCCATTGCACTCAGGGGAAAGACCGAACCGGCATTGCCTCTGCACTGGTTTTGGCCGCGTTAGGCGCTGACCGCGAAACCATCGTTAAAGACTTCGATGCCACCAACATAGTCTATGGGAAGGACGTGAAAAGATACACTCGTCGCGTGAGGCTTTTGGGAGGCAAAGAGGAGGAGATTGCCGTAGTGAAAGCATTTATTGGTGCTAATACTGAGAACTTTATCAAGGCACTGGATGCCATTGATGCGCAGTACGGCAGCATGGAAGCCTACCTTAAAGGGCCTATGACATTGACTGAGAACGACATCATCACCTTAAGAAATCGCTATCTGACCGATTAAATGAAACCTTTCCGTTTCTGGCTCTTTGTTCTGGTGCTTTTTGTGCCGCTCGCAGGCTGGTGCATCAATCCTGGGGCCTTTGTGCCGAGAATGATATTGGTGCAGCTCATGTGGACCGCCCTGCTGCTCATGCCTTACGTTCTGTTTAGGAAACGATTCCTTTATGTGACCGCTGCCACACTCCTGTTTATCGACGGTCTTATCAATCTGTTTCATTGGATAATCGTGAAATGTCCTTTGAATGCTTCGTCCATTTTTATTTTCTCGAATACCAATTTCAATGAAGCTTCCGAGTTTATGACGGTGAAGATGACGCCTCTCCTGCTGCTACTCGTTCCGTATGTGCTGGTGTTTGTTTTGACGCTGAGGTATCCACCACGACTCGCTTTCAGGACGAAAAGCGAAATTTTTGTCTGGTCTGCTCTTTGGCTTTTTACGGTTGTTGTATTTACGGTAAATATTATAAATGGTCGGTTTTTGCGGCTTTGGGTGCCTGAAGTGGAGCGAGCAGTTGTCTCATTCTATATCGAATCGAAATCATATAAAAATCTGAAAAAGCGCAACTTATATACTGTTGACGCAAAGATAGATAGTCCTGATTCTACGTTGGTGGTAGTCGTGATAGGGGAGTCCTACAATCGAAACCATGCTGGAATCTATGGCTATCATCGACAAACGACACCGCGATTGGCATCCCACAACGATATTTTGATTTTTGACGATGTTATCAGTGCCAATTCCAATACTTTGGGTTCTGTGATGCTCTTTCTTACCGAAAACAACATGAATCACCAAAGGCCTGTGGATAGCTGTATTCACATTTTCGACGTGCTTCACTCTGCAAAATGCAAGTCGTATTGGCTTTCAAACCAGTCGCCTATAGGAATTTGGGACAATGGCGTCACTAATCTGGCTTACAATGCGGATGTTGTCTCTTTTGTGAATATGATGGCCAGTTCTTCCATGGAAAGTACGCAGATGAAATCCTTCGATCAAAAACTGATTGAACCGTTTGTTACTGCATTGTCCGAAAAGGAAAAGAACAAAGTTGTATTTTTGCATCTCATGGGATGCCATACCGAGTATCAAAAGCGTTATCCACCTGATTTCGAAATATTTAAAGACGCGAAAGACAAACAGGGCAGAACGATAAATGCTTACGATAACGCAATCTATTACAATGATTTTGTGATAGACAGCATAATCTCGCTTCTCAAAAACTATAGCCAAAATCACCCCGATATGCGCATTTCGGTGCTCTATTTCTCCGACCATGGTGAGAATGTTTACGATGAAGACGACTATTGTGGGCATAACTATTCCGATAGAATTCCTCATGTCAACGTGGAGATTCCGTTTATCTTTTGGTTTTCAGAATCGCAGATTGCTTTTTTGCAATCAGAGGGTGTCAGTTTGGTTCAGCGGCTCCATACGCCATACATGATTGACGACCTGTTTCACACCATTATAGATTTGGCGTCGATAAAAACATCCTGTTTCGACAGTCGAAGGAGTGTGGTGAACAAAGACTACGATGCATCGCGCAAGCGAATGCTGGAAGATGGTAACTATTATATAAGACAATGAAAAAGATACTTTTTGTATGCCACGGGAATATTTGTCGCAGCCCGATGGCCGAATTTGTAATGAAAGACCTGGTGGAAAGAGCCGGGTTGAGCGACCTATACCATATCGAATCCGCAGCGGTTTCCACCGAAGAGATCGGAAATCCCATCTATCCACCTGCCAAACGTTGTTTGGAGCAGCATGGCGTTTGGTTTGACCCTGCCAAGCGCGCCCGACAGGTTACACGCGCTGACTACAACCGTTTTGACTGCATCATCTGTATGGATGCGTCTAATCTTCGATTGATCCGTCGGATAATACCTGAGGATCCTGACGGTAAAATAGGTCTTTTGTTGTCCTACGCCGATATACACCGGGATGTGGCAGATCCTTGGTACACAGGCGATTTCGAGGCCACTTGGCGGGATGTACTGTTAGGATGCCAATGTTTATTGAAAGAGATTTAAAAACGAAAAGCACTTACAAATTGTAAGTGCTTTTTGTTTTGCGCTCCCTCAAGGACTTGAACCTTGGACCCTCTGATTAACAGTCAGATGCTCTAACCAACTGAGCTAAGGAAGCGTTCCTTTTTTGATGGCGCAAAAATACACTTTTTTTAATATCACGCACCATCTTTCATCTTTTTTTGAAATTTTCTTTTTTATACTGATTTATGGTAGTGTAACTGATTTATTTTCAATTGTTTATAAATAATTATTTTAACGATTGAAGTGTCGTATTTCATGTAAATGAAAGAATTTGAGACTCCAAATGTTTCAATTTTCGGCATAAAACCCGATCTTTCCGCAAAAACCACTAACTGCTAACTGCTAACTGCTAACTAAAAATTGTACCTTTGCCGCCGAATTTTGAACTCTCGATATGGCTATACCGTTCACACGAAAAATACTGTCCAACGGACTGCATGTGCTGGTGCATGAAGACCACACCACGCCTTTGGCCGCTTGCACCATCGTCTATCGCGTGGGTGCACGCGATGAAAACCCCTCCTGTACAGGTTTGGCACACCTGATGGAACATTTCATGTTCAGCGGCTCCGACCACGCACCCGATTTCGACTTGGCCCTCCAGCAAGTGGGCGCGATTAACAATGCCTACACTTCCCAAGATCTCACCTGCTACTATATCGTACTGCCAGCCAATAATATAGAGACTGCTCTTTGGCTTGAATCCGACCGAATGGCCTCACTTTCCTTCAGTCAGCAAGGACTGAATGTGCAGAAACAGGTGGTGATGGAGGAGTTTAAGGAGACCTGCCTCAATGTACCTTACGGCGATTTAATGATGCAGATTTATGGACTGAGCTACCAAAATCACCCTTATAAGTGGCTTCCTATTGGGAAGGAATTGTCTCATATAGAACAAGTTGATATGAGCATAATCCGTCAATTCCACGATACGTTTTATTGTCCAGCCAACGCCATTCTCGTGGTGGCAGGCCATGTGCATACGGAGAAAATATTTGCCTTGGCTGATAAGTGGTTCGGCGACATTACTCCAGGAAAGCGCAACCCCCAACGTTATCCTCAGGAAGCTACTGCTACCGAAAACAGGTTGAAAGTGGTGAACAAGAACGTTCCCGACGACATGCTCTTCAAAAGCTGGCTGATGTGCGCCCGCACCAACAAAGATTACTGCGCCTACGACCTGCTTTCGGACATCTTGGGTACGGGGCAAAGTTCCTATCTCTATCACAAATTTGTAGTCGAAGACCGCCTATTCACCGATATTTCCGCTTCTGTGGCTGGTACCGCCGACAGAGGATTGTTCTTTGTTGGAGGACGCCCTGCGGAAGGAGTCTCTATCGAGCAAGCAGACGAAATATTATCACAATATCTTGCTGATTTTCAATTTAATAATAAGTTGTCCTACGATTTGCAAAAGGTGAAAAACAATGCCGAATCTATCATTTTGGAAAGAAATCTGAAGGTAGAAGACCGGGCGAATACGTTGGCCACTGGGGAGTTTTACAGTCAAGCAGAAGATTTTGCAGATGAACGGACAGGGTATTTTGCGGTTACCGAAAAGGATATACATCGTATCACTCATGACATGTTGCAAAAATCATACGCTAACACGTTGTATTATAAAGGATTAAATAATCAGTGAACTCGATAAACACTTACAATTCTTTATCATACTCAAGACCGGAAATTCCAAAAATTAGTATTTTTGCCATTTCAATTAAATAAGAAAACAATGAAAAGTCTGAAAATTATCAAGAAAGAATATCAGCGAGTCGGCTATGACGCGCAAGACATTGAACCATTGGAATATATGGAAGTATTTGCCGAATACAATGAACATGGACAGATTACCAAAGAATCCCGTTTTGAACCCGATGGCACACTCAACACATTGACTATCAATACTTACGGAGAGAATCAAGAGTTGGTGCAGACGGAACAGTATGATCAAGATGATATATTGTTACAGAAATCTGTGAATCAATACGATGACAATCAGCAACTTATTGCACAAACCAACTATTATGGCGATGCCTCTGAAGAATATACTACCAAATATTACTATGATGAGGCTAATAATCCCGTGAAACAGGAAGTTTATGTGAATGGCAAACTGGATTATGTGGAGAAGACCACCCGTTACGTGGATGGACGTCCAGACACTGTGACAGAGAACGATGATTATGGCAACGCACTCTATATCCATCATTATCAGTATGATGAGAAGGGGCAGATTTCTGTTTATACGCGAGAAGAGGTCCAGAACAACGACCGCCGTACTTTTGAATTTACCTACAATGATCATGGTGACAGAATCAAGGATTTGATTTACAACTTCGATATGACTTTGATAGCCAAGGTTTTGCGCATTTTTGACGATACAGGCCACCAGATTGAAGTTGTGGAAGAGGATTTAGACAGCTATCGGCGTCTTACTATGGAATATGATGGCGACCGTGTGGTCAAGAACACCGTTTTTAACAAGGAAGGCGATATCGTCAATTGGGCGGAATACGAATACGATGAAGAAGGAAAGGAGAGCCTTGCCCGCGAGTTCATTCACGATGAGGTGGATCCTGAACATTTTCGCTTGTTGCGCGAAACAGTGTATGTTAGGGGATAGCTCGTTAAACCTTCAGGTTCAAAACATATCTTTCTTCTGATTTTGCTATTGTAGAAGGTGCCCTGGCGCGTCTCTACAAGACGTAAAACATTTGTCCAAACATTTTTGAAAAATCGTATCTTTGCCGCCTTAAAATTTCAAACCGATGTTACAGATTCAACTTTTAAGAGAAAATCCCCAAGAGGTAATTGACAGACTGAAAATCAAGAACTTCGATGCCACAGAGTTAGTGGCAGAGATTCGCAATTTAGATACAGAAAACCGAAACCTGAAAAAAAAGATCGATGACAATCTGATGGCACAGAACCAAGGTGCGAAAAAAATCGGGCAGCTTTTCAAAGAAGGCAAGCGCGACGAAGCCGAAGCCATCAAGTCGGAAATGACCGCTTTGAAAGAGTCCGAGCGCGTTGACCGTGCAAAACTGCAAGATCAAGAAGAGCTGTTGCAGAGTAAGATGGTGCTGCTACCCAATCTGCCCAACGCTGCTGTCGCTCCTGGTAAAGGGGCTGAGGATAACGAAATTGTCTATACCGAAGGCGACACCACCAACCTGCCGGAAGGCGCACTTCCGCACTGGGACCTGGTGAAAAAGTATGACATTATCGACTTTGAACTGGGTACGAAAATCACCGGAGCCGGTTTCCCTGTCTATAAAGGCAAAGGCGCTCGCTTGCAACGCGCCCTCATCGACTTCTTCCTTGATGAGGCCACAGCTGCTGGATTCGTGGAAATCCAACCGCCCTATATGGTGAACGAAGATTCTGCGTATGGCACAGGTCAACTCCCAGATAAAGAGGGTCAAATGTATCACTGTCAGGTTGACAACTTCTACTTGATCCCCACTGCTGAGGTGCCCGTCACCAACATCTACCGCGATGTGATTCTCAAAGAGAGCGACTTTCCGTTGAAAAACTGCGCTTACTCGGCATGTTTCCGCCGTGAGGCCGGTTCTTACGGTAAGGACGTTCGCGGCCTCAACCGTCTGCACCAGTTCGACAAAATCGAGATCGTAACCATCGAACACCCTGACCGCTCTTACGAGACTCTTGAGGAAATGACCAACCACGGCAAGAGCTTGCTTAACAAACTCGGTTTGCCGTTCCGCGTGCTGCGTCTCTGCGGCGGTGACATCAGTTTCACCTCTGCACTCACCTACGACTTGGAGGTGTATTCCAAAGCACAACAGAAATGGCTGGAGGTCAGTTCCGTTTCTAACTTCGAATCTTATCAGGCTAATCGTCTGAAACTGAGATACAAAGATGCAAGTGGCAAGACAAAACTGGCACATACACTCAACGGAAGCGCCCTTGCACTTCCGCGCGTGCTCGCTGCCCTTCTGGAAAACAACCAGACCGAAAAGGGCATCGTAATCCCTGAAGTGTTGCGTCCTTACACCCGTTTCGACATCATCGACTAATATCGAATGAAAAAAATCATCACCATACTTATGCTGCTCATCGCGTGCAGCGGCGCGACAATCGCGCAGCAAAGCCAGGATGAGCAGCTTGCTTTGCAGTATTATAGGGATAAGGAATATGACAAGGCTGTGGAACTTTTCGAGAAAATCCACAACAAAAAGTCAGATTCTTACATCTATTATTACTATTATCATGCACTTTTGGAGCTGGAACGTTATGGCGATGCGGAAAAAATGCTTAAAAAGCAGGTGAAAGCTTATCCTAATGTACCACGCTACAAAGTGGATTTAGGGTATGCGTATGAACGTGCCGGTGAAAATGCCAAAGCAGAGAAGATTTACCAAGAGTGCCTGAAAAACCTGCAGGCCAAAGAGTCTGCCGTCAGTGAACTGAATAATGCATTTATGTCGCGAGGAAAGTACGATTATGCTGCGGAAACCATTCTCAAAGGCCGTAAACTGCTTAATAATGAACAATATCTGTCGAAAAACCTCATCACCATCTATAAAGCATTACATCAGAATGACAAAATAATAGATGAGATTATTTCATTGGTGAAAACAGATAACGAAAAATACCAAAATGAGGTGCAGACGGCTATTCAGGATTTATTAATAGACGATGAAGACAACCAACAATACATGAATATCCGGACGGCATTGCAGAAATTCTCACAAAAAAACCCTTCTAATCTTTTATGTATCAAGGAATTATATTGGATTAGTCAGTTACATAAAGATTATGAAGAAGCTTTTGTATTGGCCAAGGCATTGGACAAACGGACAAAGATGGAAGGTGTGTTCACATACGAATTGGCCACCGTTGCTGCTGCTAATCATGATTACAATACGGCGATCGAGGCCCTCAACTATATCATCAAGAAAGGAGAAGATACGCACAATTACGTGCAGGCCAAGATGAAAATATTGGATGTCAAATATATGCAGCTGATTGAATCTTCACCAGTGAAGATGGTGGATGCCATTAACTTGGAACAGGATTTTAGGAAGGCGTTGGATGAGAATGGTCTTCATTCCGGTACGATGGATTGGATTCGCAAGTACGCCCATCTGCTGGCGTTTTACGTGAATAAACCACAAGAGGCTATGGAAGTGCTCAATCAAGCCATGACCACTACGCGCGACGTCAAAGAAAAGAACCAATATAAGATTGATTTGGCTGATGTTCAGCTATATACTGGCGAGATTTGGGATGCTTCTCTCAACTATTCGCAAGTCGATAAAGATATGCCCAACGATGTGTTAGGCAACGAGGCAAAATTTAAGAACGCGAAATTGTCGTTCTACATCGGGGAGTTCAATTGGGCGAAGAGCCAGCTCGACGTGCTGGCCGCCGCCACGACGAAACTCATTGCCAACGATGCCATCTACTCCTCTATGCTCATATCCGACAACTTGGAAGAGGAGGAAGTGGATGATGATAGCGACACCACTATGGCTTTGTTTAGCAATTCTGAAGGCAATTTGGCGTTGAGAATGTATGCCAAGGCAGAATTCCTGATTTTCCAAAACAAGGATGACGAGGCACTAATAGCACTGGACTCCGTGATGATTCTTTCACCGTTCGGAACGTTGGTTGATGATGCACTCTATCAAAAGGCACTTATCCTCATCAAGCAGAAGAACTATTTCGAAGCAGAAAAGCTGCTCAAACGGGTGATTGAAAATTACGGTGATGAGCTGTTAGCCGACGATGCCATATTCCAGTTGGCGGAATTGTACGAGTATTACCTCAAAGACATTCCGCGCGCCATGGAATATTACCAAAAAATCCTAAAAGATTATAGCGATAGCCTCTACGTGGTCCAGGCGCGCAACCGTTATCGTGCGTTGCGCGGCGACAATTTATAGAAGACCTATTTCGGTTGTAAAGTTCTCTTCAAATAATCGACTGTAATCTCCGCTGGGCGGAAGATGCAGTTCGTGAAGTTGTGGTCGTAATATTCCAATTCGTAATATTCGCTGTTCTCCCATATTTGGTGGAAACGTTCGCCGCATGTGAATGGCACAAGACGGTCACCGTTGCCTTGGATGACGCAGGCGCTTCCTTGGTACTTGGCCGAAGTCTCGAAGATGGGGAGGTAGAGTGCGGTTTTGAGGTAACGGCGGCCGAGGGCAATACCGTTGCTAAGTACAAGACTGTCAGGCGGATCTAGGGGATTAAACTCGACACCGAAGAGATTGCCTCGGGCAATGTCGTCGCGCACCGAAGAAGCTGGTGCCAACGCCACCACCGCCTTGATGTCCTCAGGATGCTTGCCTGCCACCATCGCCGCCACGATCGCGCCTTGAGAATGCCCCACTAACGCGATGTTGCGCACGAAGCGTAAATCCTGCGCATACGCGAGCACTTGCTCCAAATCCTCAATCTCGTTCGGGATGGTCATCTCAGAAAATCTGCCTTCACTTTCTCCGTGGCCGTTGAAGTCAAACTCCAAGGTAGCCATTCCTTGCGCATGCAATTGGTCAACCACCTCTAATAACAAAGGAAAATTCTTGTCAGCATTGAGTCCGTGACACATAATCACAAGGTCACAACGTTCGCCAGGTTTTAAGTCAGGCTGATACAATCTCGCCGCCAATTTACCCTTGCTTCCATCAATCGAATGGAGCATGTAATCGTGAGTGGTGCCCGGCGTTTTGTCGGCAAAGATAGTGGATAGTTCGCATTCGATTTTATACGACAATACTGTGCTAACCAACACTTTACCGTCCGGTCCTATGAGATAAATCGACGGAATCCAGCGCACACCGTAAGCTTTGGCCACATCCGACTGGTTCATCCGCTTCAGTTCGCTCACCTGCGTGTAAGGAACTCCTGATTGGGCAATGTAGTCTGTCCATTTTTGTTTGTCAATATCGAAGGAAACACCGATGAATTCAACTCCCTTTTCATGATATTTGTCGTGAAAACGGATGATTTCGGGGAGATCCTTGCGACAGTCGGGGCACCATGAGGCCCAAAAGTCGATGACAACATACTTCCCCTTCGCGAACTCGCTGAATTTCACTGTTTTACCATCAGGAGTAGGTAATTGAAAATCGGGTGCGGGTGTACTGGGTTTCAACAATTCTTGTGCGTAAGCTTCATCAAAATCGAGCACTACTTGCGCATTCGCACCCGCAAACGCCAAGGTCAGAAAGAATAACCATAAAAGTCGTATGTTTTTCATAAGGTTTAGGGTTTAAGGTTTAATGTCTAAAGTCTCAGGTCTAACGTCTAAAGTCTAACGTCTTTATTATCAACAAGTAGAATTGTTAGCGAATTAAAAGAGCAAAAATAAGAAAAAATAATGTATCTTTGCACGCTTAAAAAAAGTTAAAATGATGAATGAACATGTATCTCCTGCAATAGCGCCTCGCAGCAAGAAGTCACGCGCCCGTTATCGGGTGGCAGTGATTGGCAGTGGCAGTTGGGCGACCGCAATTGTGAAGATTATCTCGGTCAACTTGGAGCACATTCACTGGTGGGTTCGCCAAGAGGCAATTGCCGAAAGCATCATTAAATACGGACATAACCCTAAATATCTGAGTTCTGTTTTCGTCAAACCCGAGGATGTGAAGGTGAGCACTGACATACGTGCAACAGTGGCACGCGCCGACTACGTTATCATCGTTACGCCGTCAGCATATCTGCATAAAACACTTGAGCCGCTCAAGCGTTCGCAGCTCTCGAGAAAAAAAATCATCCTTGCAGTCAAGGGAATTGTTCCTGAGACCATGCAGCTCATCAGCGACTACATGCAGTCGCAGTTCAAAGTGCCGCTGGATCAGCTATGTATCATCAGCGGGCCCTCGCACGCGGAGGAGATTGCGCAGGAGAAGTTCACCTTCCTGACCGCAGCCTCCACAAATCAAGAACTTGCGGAAACCGTTGCGAAATTCTTCACAACGCGTTACTGCCGCACTTCCGTATCTAACGACGTGATGGGCGCGGAACTCTCCATCGTACTGAAAAACATCTACGCTCTCGGAGCCGGTATCTACAGCGGGCTCGGCTACGGCGACAATTTCATTGCCGCTTACGTGGCCAACTGCGTGAAGGAGATGAAATACTTCGTGTCTGAAGTTTATCCCAACGAAAATCGCCATATTTCCGACTCCGTCTATCTCGGCGACCTCCTTGTGACCGCCTATTCCACCTTCAGCCGCAACCGTCTGTTCGGCATCATGATTGGCCACGGTTTGTCGGTGCGCGTGTCGCTGTTGGAGCTGCGCATGGTGTCGGAAGGCTACACCGCCTGCCGCTGCGTCCACGAAATCAACAAGAAAATCGGTGCGGAAATCCCGATTGTGGAGACGATTTACGGCATTTTGTACGAAAACAACAACGTTTCCTCTGAAATGCAGCGCATCGCCGAACATTTTGTGTGATGATACGTTACCTCAAACATTCCGAAATCGATCCCGAAAAATGGAACCAGACTGTACGTAACAGTTTGTTCTCCACGGTTTTCGCAGAATACGAAATGTTGGATTTACTCACGGGCGATGGCACTTGGGATGCATTGGTTCTACGCCATTATGAGGCGGTGATGCCGCTCCCATTTCGCAAAAAAGGAGTGTTAAAATATGTTTACACACCTTTCTTCATGCCACAGATGGGCATTTTTTCCGATTATGAACTTACAGGCAGTGAGATTGACCGTTTCATGAATGAGGTTGCCAATCGATATGTTTTGTCTGACATGCTACTAAACGAAATGGAAACCGCTCAGAACATCTATGACGATTACTATGTTTCCTATTTTCTTGATTTGCAAAGTCCTTATAATGAGCTTTTTAGTAATTTCCATGAGAACACGAAACGAAACATCAAGGCTGGAGAGAAGGAGCTATGCCAGGTCACTGTCGGTGAGGAGCAAATAGGTGATATCATTGATTTGTTTCGCCATAATCGTGGTCATGAAGAGGCTGTCCACTATCAAGAACAGGATTATGAAATTTTGGAAATTGTCGCCAACATTCTGTCAAACAGAGGGTTGTTGGAGATTTACGGTATTCGAACTCCTGAAGGAAAGTTGGCTGCGGGCGCCCTTTTCGTGAAGGACGGCATTCGTCGTTGGTTCTGGTTTTCCGGTCGTGATAATGAGCAATCAAAATACAAGCCGATGTTTCTCCTGCTGAACAATTACATACGCGACCATGCCGGGACAGGCATCCATTTGGATTTCAACGGCTCGAAAAATCCCAACGTGGCACGGCTTTATAAGGGATTCGGCGGCATCATTTACTGCATCCCGTTTGTCCGCAGGTACAAAAACACGTTTTGGCGTTTTGTCTTAAAGCTAATCAGCAAATAAAGTTCTCAAATCAAGCACATTCCGTTTTCGGCAAAAGTTTGGCACATCGGTCAATAATAGCGTTTGCTCTTTCGAATGCGGCATCGCAAACTTTTTTGTCAGGATTTCCATCATATCCCATTGTATCTTCTGGCTTCGTCGATTGGATTCTTCTTTTCTCTCTTCATTATTTTGGTTTTATTGAGGCTACAAAGATACAACAACAAAACGCTTTTGTCAAGAGTTTTGTACTTTTTTTTACCATTGAAAACCAGGTACTTAAAATTTTAATTTGAAAATTTAATAATTAACTGTAAATTTTTAGACACCCATTCCGCATAAAAATAACATAACACTTGATTTTCCGACACTATTTCGTATCGATTAATTATGCATTGTGAATTGAGATTACTCTTCGCCTCGCAAAATATCAGCAATATGGATAATTCCCACATCCACGTTGTGGTCCTGCTTGTACGCATCGAGCAGTTGTAGGCAATGAATATCCGTGGAGGTGATATATTCCGCTCCTTCGTTGTAGGCGCGAAGCATGATTTCTCCTGTCATTTTTTCGGCTGCTTCAGGATTAAGCATCGCAAAGCGGCCGTTTGCGCCGCAACAACAGTTTTTTTCTTCTGTATCTTCAATCAAATCAAGTCCTTGCGTGTTTTTCAGGAGAATCTCAGGTGCTTTGCATTCAGGATAGAGATGCTTGGCGGAACAGGATTTGAAATAAAAAACTCTATGTCGGAAAGTGTTATTCAACGAAGTGACCTTCAATACGTTGACGATATAATCGCATAGTTCGCGAACATTGCTGATGAAAGTATTCAGTTCAGTGGGCAGGGTGGCATTTTTTAGGATGAGGTCGAAATGTCGGAGCATAAAACCGGCACATGCGGCATCGGGAATAACCACTGGGAATTTCTTTTTGTGCAATTCGCAATATTCCGTGTAGGATTTGATAACCTGATAGCCTAAATCCTTGGCGTACTGCATTTCACCTTCCATGAAAAAGCGACGGCCGCAACAAGTGTTGTCCATGGAGTAATGACAGAACTGTCCCAAACGGTCAAGCACGGTAATCACGCTGGTAACCGTCTCTGCCTGAAAGAGATCCATCTGACATGGAACGTACAGGAACACTGTTTGTTGCGAATCTGACATCTTACTTTTTCTCTTTGCCCCCACACTGCGCTGCCGCTTGTATGGGGTTATTAAAATCTTGCCTACTGGAGGCTGCTTAATGAATATCTTTTTAAACTATTGCCTGTTGCCTAATTACCGCATTTAGCGTAGCCGCAGTTGGAGCAGGTCAGGCAGCCTTCTTTGAACTCCATAGTATCTTTCTGCTGGCAGCTCGGACACACGACCCCTTTTTGTCTGGTACCGTCCTGGATGAATTTCTTAAGGGCGCGGCAGACACCGTTACGCCACGAATTGATACTTTCCTGACGGAAGTTCAAGCCAGAAATGATATTGACGACGTGGTTTACGGGGATGCCGTTACGCAGTAGGGCGGAGGTCATTTTCGCGTAGTTCCAGAACTCTTGGTCGAAGCAACGATCCAGACCGCGCAGAATCACCTCATATCCGGCCTTGTCTTGATAGATGAAATCGTAGGACTTCGTGCCATCGTCATGGCGGTTCTTCACGATGGTGCCGTGATCGACCCATTTCGGAAGCAGGAAGCTTTCATCGCCCGTTTTGCCAGTGAAAATCTCGTAGGGTTTACCGTCATAGATACCGATATAGGCCACCCAATCTTCATTATTGTTCTTAAAGTGGATGACATCGGCCTGAAGCTCGCGCGGACGCTTGAAGTTTTTGGGTTTTTCTTCCTCCTTGGGTTTCTGATCGATGGAGTTGAGCACGCCGTCGCGGGATCCTTCCCGATAGACCGTCAACCCCTTGCATCCCACTTCCCAAGCCTTGAGGTAGAGGTCGCCTACCACCTCCTCGGTGATGTTGGCAGGCAGGTTGACAGTGACAGAGATGCTGTGATCGACCCATTTCTGCACAGAACCTTGCAGCTCCACTTTCTTGATATAATCGGTATCGGCAGCTGTGGCTTTGTAGTATGGAGACTGTTCAACCAGTGCGAGTACATCTTTTTCGCTCATATTTTTCAGTTGCTCCAATGTGTAGCCTTTGGTTTCCGCCCACACTACGAATTTGTGATGGAAAACCATGTACTCCTCGAACATATCGCCGACGGTGTCTTTCACCAAGGTTTTCTTGGCAGCCATGTCGTTCGGGTTGATTTTACGACGACGTTTATAGACCACGTTAAACGCGGGCTCAATACCGGAAGTCGTTTGCGTACAGATACTTACACTTCCTGTAGGCGCAATGGTGAGCAAGGCGATATTGCGGCGGCCATAGCGGATCATGTCGTCATAGAGTTTTGGATCAGCATCGCGCAGGCGTTGGACAAACGGATTGCGTCCCTCCTTGATGCAGCTGTAAATCGGGAATGCGCCGCGCTCTTTCGCCATGGTGACGGAGGAACGGTATGCAGCGAGAGCCAACTGTTTGTGTACTTCCGTGGAGAAAGCGTTGGCCTCGTCGGTGCCGTAGGTGAGTCCAAGGGCTGCGAGCATGTCACCTTCCGCAGTGATGCCTAAACCGGTGCGACGGCCTTTAAGCGACTGCTTGCGGATTTTAATCCACAGCTCCTTCTCCACACGCTTCACAGATTCACTTTCAGGATCGCTCTCGATTTTAGCGAGAATGGCATCAATCTTTTCAAGCTCCAAGTCAATGATATCGTCCATCAGACGTTGAGCACGTTGCACATGCTGACGGAAACGCGTCATGTTGAAGGTTGCATGGTC
Source organism: uncultured Bacteroidales bacterium (assembly GCA_946409645.1). Lineage (GTDB taxonomy): Bacteria > Bacteroidota > Bacteroidia > Bacteroidales > WCHB1-69 > F23-D06. The sequence goes on along the minus strand of CAMJXE010000001.1, from coordinate 102,880 downwards.
GGTAAAGGGATTGTCCACGTAACTATATAAGTTCATGGAAATCAGACGACAGCTGTCGTAAGGGCAAAGCGGGATTTCGCCGCAAGGGTTGGTGGAAACCGTCTCGAAACCTTCATCCTTGTAACAGTCGGGGATGGATTCCTTGCGGATATTGTCCCAAAAAAGGACACCGGGTTCGGCGGATTTCCACGCATTGTGGATGATTTTGTCCCACAGTTTTTTCGCATCAATATCCTTCGTAACCGTCGGATTGCTGCTGTCAATGGGATATTGCTGGGTATAAGAGGTATGGTTTTGGACGCTTTGCATGAATTCATCATCCACTCTGACGGAGACGTTGGCTCCAGTGACTTTGCCTTGCGTCATTTTTGCATCTATAAATTGCTCAGCATCAGGATGTTTAATAGAGATAGAGAGCATAAGGGCTCCGCGACGACCATCTTGCGCCACTTCACGGGTGGAGTTGGAGAAGCGCTCCATGAAAGGCACGATGCCGGTGGAGGTTTGGGCGCAATTTTGCACGTGACTGCCGGAAGGACGGATGTCAGACATGTCATGACCCACGCCACCACGGCGTTTCATCAGTTGCACCTGTTCCTCATCCATCTTCATGATACCGCCGTAGGAATCAGCATGACCACTGTTTCCAATCACAAAGCAGTTGGAGAGGGAGACCACCTGATATTGGTTACCAATGCCAGCCATGGGACTGCCCTGAGGAATCACGTACTTGAAATGGTCGAAAAGGTTGAAGATCTCTTCTTCGCTCATCGGGTTAGCGTATCGGCGCTCAATGCGGGCGAACTCGCGTGCCATACGACGATGCATATCCTCAGGAGTGCGTTCCACCAATTGACCGTTGGCATTTTTCAGCGCGTATTTATCGATCCATACGCCTGCCGCCAGTTCGTCACCTCCGAAGTAGCGGACCACGTCTGGAAAAATCTCCTCCTTCGTATATACGGTTGCCTCAGGAACAAGTTCTTCTGTTTCTGGCATCATCGCTGCAGTTTCCTGCGCATATTTTTGCATAGCCGAATTGCGGTTAGCAATCAATTGTTCACTCACGGTTTGTTGCAGTTGCTCCAGCTCCATTTCTTCGTCGTTTACTGCACTGAAAAGAGATAAATCTTCATTCATAATTTATGGCGGTTTTTGGTTTTTTCAATTTTTTCTGATTGGGTCTTTTTCGCTCGAAAAAGCATCTTTTTTACACCCTATAGTACATGTTAGACTTGCTATTTTTTCTGATTATCAATACTTTATAGAAAAACAAAGACGCTTATTTCGAGATTGCTAAAATAGATAATTGAATGGTATAAACACCCCTTCACGCTGCTATAATTATTAACAAAAAGCCGTTAATATTTTTTTCTGGTTGATTATTAGCGATTTATTTTGAAAAAAAAAATTGCATGAAAATTTGGCACGGGACACCATGGGGATTTAGTGAGCAGTGAGCAGTGTGAAACAGGATCTTTTATGATGTTCGTGAGCAAATCAGAGAAATTGTTTCCAAACACAAGGAATAACCATGCAGCATGAAAACCTCAGCTGCGGGCTTGGATCGAAATGAAGATGGCCCAACAAATGGCAATAGGAAGTGAACCCTAACGGGGATAACGATACATGTGCAACTACTAACTGCTAACTATTGAAGGCTTACCCTCGGGTCGAGCCAGCCGTAGATGATGTCACATACAATATTTATTATTACCAAAATTATGGACACATACAGCAATGAACCCATCACCACGGGAAAGTCATACTTGTCGAGGCCGTCGAGGATGACCACGCCCATGCCTTTCCAGTCGAAAATATACTCCACGAAAACCGCACCCGCCAACAGCCCCGCCAACCAGCCCGAAATAGCCGTCACCACGGGGTTCAGCGCATTTTTCAGAGCATGCTTCACGATGATGGTCTTCTTGGCTAAACCCTTTGCCTTCGCTGTGCGGATATAATCCTGTGAGAGCACGTCCAATAACGAGTTCTTCGTCAGCTCGATGACCACCGCCAATGGACGGATGCCCAACGTCAATGCGGGCAGAATCAAGTTTTTGAGGTTGACGTATTGTCCTGAACCATAATCATCTACGGTGTATAAACTACCAAACATGTTGAGTCCTGTATAGTCCGCCAAAAGGAAGGCAAAGACCCACGCGAAGAGGATCGCAGCAAAGAACGACGGCACCGACATACCTAACACCGAGACCACCAACGCACTCTTGTCGAACCAGGTGCCTTTCTTCAGGGCGCAGAAGATGCCAATGATGATGCCCACAATGAGTGCGAAAAAGATAGAGACCACCGCCAACAGCACGGTTTTAGGGAATGCCTCACCGATAATTTCCGTCACGGGACGTTTGCTCTGGTAAGAACGACGTAAATATGGTATTTTCAGCACAATAGCCGATTTTTTCATCGGTATTATCCTGACATAATGATAGTTATCGTTATTAAGATAAAAAAAAGAAGAGGGATCGTCGGTCCTGTGCCACGAAATGGGGGAGACGTCGTTAAGGTAGGCGAGATACTGCACGCCGAGCGGGAGGTCGAGGCCCATCTCCTTGCGGATGGCCTCTTCGGTCTCCAAGTCGCTGCGCTGTCCCATGATCATGCGCGCTGGGTCTGATGGCAACACTGTAAACAGGAAGAACACGAGTGTTGTCACGCCGAGCATCAGCAGGAGACCGTAACCTATCTTTTTGGCAATGTATCTTAGCATATCGTAATTAATTGGCGGCAAAAGTACTATTTTTTTGCTTTTGGCTATTCGCTTTTGGCATGATGTCATATCCTGTTTTCTACGCCGTTGCGTAAAACACGTCCCACGGTGTCGCTGATATTTCGCATTGCCACCTCCTTGCGCATCGCTTCTTCCAAAGTGATGTCAGCAGGATTGATGCACTCCACGTAAGCGAAACCGGCCTGCAAAAGCTGCTCGCGGTCGCTGATGCGTCCTGCTATCAAACAAACTGGCGCGTCAATCGATTGCTCCAGAATGCCCACGGGGAGCTTGCCCATCAGCGTCTGACGGTCGGTAGAGCCTTCGCCCGTGATGACCAGGTCGGCATCCTTGACCATCTCATCGAAATGGATAGTTTCGAGCAACAGCTGAATGCCGGACTTGCAATCGGCACCCATGTATTGCAGGAAGGCATAGCCCAGTCCGCCGGCGGCTCCCGCTCCCTTCATTTTGGATCGGTCATAGCCGAAATGCTTGGCGGAAGCCTCGGCAAACGCTCTGGCCCGATTGTCCAACGTGATCACATCATCCGGAGAGGCACCCTTCTGCGGACCGAACACGTGTGCCGCTCCATTCTCGCCACACAGCGGATTTTTCACGTCGGAAGCGATGGTAAAATGAACGTTTTTCAACGCTTTGACGTCATCCCAGGTGCCATTTTTCGTGAATGCATCCACTAAAGCGCTAACCATCCCGATGCCGGCATCGCTGGTGGCACTGCCGCCGAGTCCCACGATGATGTGCTCCGCGCCTTTGCGGACCGCATCCGCCACCAACTCGCCTGTACCGTAACTAGTGGCAACCAAGGGGTTTCGCTCCTCTTTCTTCAGCAGGGGCAGTCCGCTGGCCTGCGCAATTTCGATGACAGCGGTGGTATCCCTCAGCAAGTAGTGCGCCACGACCGGCCGCATCAGCGGATCGTTTACCGTATGTTCTTGAATATCACCACCGATAGCGGAATAAAAAGCCTCCACAAAACCCTCACCTCCATCGCTGACAGGCACTTGCATAATCTCAGCATCGGGATTAATGCTTCTGATCCCCTCCGCAGCCGCCTGATTCGCCTCCCGAGAGGTCAGACAGCCCTTGAAAGAGTCTATCGCTACTATAATTTTTGACATTGGCTTTTGAATTAATCCTGTTTTTCTCTATAAAACCCCCATGTATCACTGTGTCCGTCGCGAAAGGTGAATCTCCACTGCAGCCTTTCTGTAGTCAATGTGTCCATGTGGAACTTGTGTTCGTTTTCGCAACAGATAGTGCTAACGACATCTTCAGCCAGTGTCCGTCTTATCGCCGCTTCGGGAGACTCACCTAAACCAGGGACTTTTACTCCAACCTTCGGTTTGCGTTGAATCGTTCGTTTAGAACTTCGACATAAATTTTGCGCTTTCCACAACAAACCGTTCGTGAATGCCTTCGCCGACAAGTGACGTGCCTTCAAAACACTTCACCGAGAACACCAAACGGCGGCGATCGATTTCAATGATTTCCGCCTCGCAACGGATGGCGGCACCCACTGGACTGGCTTTCAAGTGCTTGATATTGACTGCAATACCAACAGTAGTGTTGCCCTCGCCTATCTTGTCGCAAACGCCCATCAGGCAAGTTTTTTCCATGAGGGCAATCATCGCAGGAGTAGCGAACACTTCTAATGCGCCGGATCCATACACTGCTGCGGTATCTTTATGCTCCACCACCAATTCTTCGCTGTGGCGGAGTCCCTTCAAGTTGTCAAATTCCATCATATTCCTTGGTTTAGAACAATGCGGCAAAAGTACGATTTTTTGAATATTTTTCCGTTTTCTTATATCACTTTCCCTATTCCTTCCTGTTTTCGCCGTCGAAATTTGAATCTTAAAACGATAAAAAACTGATTATCATAGTATTGGCTTTTTTAATGGTAGAGATTTTTCATATAATATCTCTACATGCGTAAGATTTGGCACATTATAAACAGAAAAACACTATTTCCGTCTCGTATATGCTTGTTATTAAGTTGTTTATGAATTTTATAAAACATTGGTAAAAAAATCTAATTATCAATTTTGTTAAAAAATTACTATTTTTGCAGCGTTAGAATTAAGCCTGCGCAATCGGGCTTTTTTTATAGACAACTATTTATTAAATATATGAGAAAAACGCTCTTTTTTTCCCTATTGTTATTGGCTTTCTTGACACCAGCGACTGCATGTACCAATTTGATTGTCGGCAAGAAAGCCTCCGCCGACGGTAGCGTGATGTGCACCTATAACTGCGACGGTTTCGGATTTTCTGGTTCCCTGTTCTATTCTCCTTCCGGAAAGCACGCACCAGGCGAAAAAATCTCCATCAGAGGCTGGGGTCCCATACACGAAGGGCAGTTCGTGGATCAAGTTGAATACACCTACAATGTGGTGGGTTTGATGAACGAAAAGCAATTGACCATTGTTGAAACCACCTTCGACGGACGATTAGAACTGCAGAATCGCGAAGGATTGCTCGACTATTTTTCTTTAATGCGGTTGGCGTTGCAACGCTCCGCCACTGCCCGCGAAGCCATCAAGTGCATGGCAGAGCTGGTGGAAACCTACGGTTACAACAGCAGCGGTGAAAGCATCACCATCTGCGACCCCAACGAAGCTTGGATCATGGAGATCATCGGCAAAGGAAAAGGTAGGAAAGGGGCTGTCTGGGTGGCCTTGCGCATCCCCGACGACTGCATCTGCGCACATGCCAACCTCAGTAGAATCAGACACTTTCCGCAAGAACAAAAACGCTCTTACAAATCCATCAGTAGCAAAAATTTGCAACACATTACCCGTCCCGAAGTAGAATGCATATATGCCGAAGATGTCATCACCTTGGCACGCGAGTTGGGCTATTTCAGTGGCAAAGACGCGGATTTCTCCTTCCGTGACGCTTACTGTCCTATCGATTTTGAGAATGTGCGCTACGCCGACGCCCGCGTGTGGAGTTTCTTCCGCCATCACCACGATGAGGACGAGATGGACAAGTATCTACCCTACCTCAACGGCGAATTCGATAAATGCGACCATCTCCCGCTTTGGATAAAACCCGATAAACCACTGACTTTGCGCGACTTACAAGAAGATATGCGCGACCATTTCGAGAACACCCCATTAGACATGACCGCTGACATGACCGCTGGTCCGTGGGGAATGCCGATACGGCCGCTGCCAATGCACTTCCAAGACACTGCCGGCGTTAACTACTTCCGTGAACGTCCCATCGCCACACAACAGAGCGGTTTCACGATGACCTGCCAGATGCGCTCGTGGCTGCCTGACGATGTGGGCGGCGTGACATGGTTCAACTGCGACGATGCTGACATGGTAGCCTACGTGCCGCTCTACTGCTGTATCACGCAAGTGCCCGACTGTTTCCGTCCCGAGAACAACCCACGCACGGAATTCAGCTTCGAGTCGGCCTTCTGGATGAACAACTGGGTGTCTAACATGGTTTATCCGCGCTATTCTATGATGATCGGTGACCTTCGAAAAGCGCAAAGCGAGTTAGAAGATTACTACTTTACCGACCAAGACAGCGTGCTCAAAGCAGTTGCGGAAATGACTCCTTACGACCGCCGTGACTATCTGAACAAGAAGAGCATCGCCTACGCCGACAAGATGATGAAGCGATGGGACAAACTGGCTAAATACTTGATTGTCAAATATAACGACCAGGTAGTAAAAAAAGTTGACAAAAACGGCGAATTCCAGCGTTGGGGCTACGAAACGCCTGGCTATGACCTGCAATTTATCAACGCCATAGGTTCCTCCACCGGTGACAGGTATCGGTTGAAAGAGGTAATAGAACGGCGAGAAAGATAATAAGAAAGGGCGATCCAAACGGGTCGCCCTTCTCGTCATTATGAAAAAAACAATCTGTTATCCGAGGAAAGGATAACCGTAATCTGTTGCAGGAACGTAAGTCTCCTTGATGCAGCGAGAACTGATCCAGCGGACGAGGTTGAGCATACTGCCAGCCTTATCGTTAGTGCCAGATGCACGTGCACCACCGAAAGGTTGACAACCTACGACGGCTCCTGTGGGCTTGTCGTTAATGTAGAAGTTGCCGGCGCAGTGACGCAAGATGTTCTCAGCTTGGATGATAGCATAACGGTCGCGAGCGATGATAGAGCCAGTGAGTGCGTATGGGGAAGTCTCGTCGCAAACGTGCAACATCTCTTCGTATTTGTCGTCTTCATAGACATACACTGTGATGACCGGTCCAAAGATCTCCTCGCGGATGGACTCGTAATCCGTTGTCTTAGCCAAGATGATGGTAGGTTCCACAAAGTAACCAACTGACTTATCGTAGTTGCCGCCGAGCACGATTTCAGCATCCTTAGAAGCTTTAGCACGATCAATGTAACCCGCGATGTTGTCGAAGGATTTCTCATCGATGACAGCATTTACGAAGTTGGAGAAATCGCGGACATCACCCATCTTCACGGTCTTCATCATATCCTTAATATGTTTCAGCGTTTCAGCCCAAATGGATTTGGGAACGTAAGCGCGGGACGCCGCGGAACACTTCTGGCCTTGATACTCGAAAGCGCCGCGAAGGATAGCCACTGCCAGTTCGCGTGCGGGAGCGGTCTTATGTGCGAAAATGAAGTCCTTGCCGCCGGTCTCACCCACAATCTTCGGATAGGTGTTGTAGATGTCGATATTTTCACCGATGAGTTTCCAGAAGCTCTTGAAAGTGCCGGTGCTGCCGGTGAAGTGGATACCAGCCAAATGTGGCGACTTGAAAGCGACCTCGCTGATGACGGAGCCGCTGCCAGGCAGGAAGTTGATGACACCATCAGGAAGACCTGCTTCTTGGAGGAGTTTCATCAGGTAATAGTTAGATAGAATAGACGTGGTAGAAGGTTTCCAAATGGTGACATTACCCATCAATGCCGGAGCCACGTTCAGATTCAGCGCGATAGAGGTGAAATTGAACGGAGTGATGGCATACACGAAACCCTCCATGCCGCGATATTCGTTGCGATTCAGAGTAGCGTGGTCGGAAATGGGTTGCTGACTGTAGAGCTGGGAAGCGAAATAGGTGTTGAAACGCAGAAAGTCGATGGCTTCGCACGGACAGTCGATCTCGGCCTGCATAGGACTCTTGCCCTGTCCCAGCATACAAGATGCATTCAGGATGTAACGATATTTGGTGGCAAGCAGTTCAGCGGCCTTCATCATGATGGAAGCGCGTTGAATCCAAGGGGTCTCTTCCCAATCTTTCTTGGCTGCCATGGCCGCATCGATGGCCATCTGCACCTCTTTTTTACCTACTTTGTGGTATTTTGCCAATACGTGGTTGTGTTCCGTGGGCATCACCACTTGGCCCATATCACCAGTTTTGACCTCTTTTCCACCGATAATCAGCGGAATTTCAATCTCCTGGTTGTATTGTCTTTCCAGTTCTTTTTGCAATAATGCTCTTTCCGGCGTGCCGGGTGCATAGGAGAAAACCGGTTCGTTTTGCGGTTCTCTGAATACATAATTGGCGTTGTTCATAATTAATTCTTTGTTCTTAATTTTATGTTAGAGGATAAAATTTCGGTGCAAAAATACAAAAAAATTGTTCAATCCGGTTTACGGTTTGGTAAAGATGAAAAATTTGCATCACTACTAATATGCCCATTTTTGCATATCAGCCTTTAATATCTGGATGGCCAGCTCCACCACAGGCTTTTCAGCGGTGACGGCAAGCACGGTTTCGGCAAACTCGCGACTATCTGCATCCTTGTCATAATCAGCTGCCACGGTGTTGATGATACTCTCAATATCTCCCTTGGCATCGCACACCTTTGCCCATACTGAATCGGAAATGTAAATCTGCTGTGAGAGATTGTGCTCGAACTCGCTACGAATAGCAGTGAGCAACAAGTTCTGCTCCTGCGAAACAGTCAATCCAGAAGTGTGGATGCGCAACACTAACTGGTTAGGGTCAATACGTTCTAAAAAGAGTGCCATACGCTCGTAAGCCTGAAGTCGCAACGGCAGCACCACCGACTGGTTCTTCTTTCCGCTTGCCAAAGCCGCGATTTTCGATTTAGCCTCCACGACCATCTTTGTAATATAGACGGCACCAGCGACCATCACAATAATTCCTGCTAAAATGCAAACACCTAATATGTTCATAGTTTAAGGGTTAAAGGTTAAGGGTTATAGTTTTTTTACAGCCGAAAAGCCAAAATCGGCGGCAAAGGTACACAATATTCGCTTACAACGGAGAGAAAAATGTTTTATTATTCAAGTCAGATTTTATTAGAATGTTGAGTATCCTTATTCGCCACAAAGAAATATTTGGCGGAAATCGTATTCGTTTTCTGCGAAAAATCATTATTGTTTTTAACTATTCGAATCCGAATTGTTAAAATTATTTTATATCTATTTAAAAATCAGACACAAAAAAAATTCATAAAACCCTTGACAAAGGAACTTTCTTGTTGTATATTTGCAGAGTGAAGACGTATGTTTGACCTTAAACAAATGATATGAAACTTGAAAACTATCCCATCGTGAAAGTACTGTTGCCGTATGTTATCGGCATAATGATAGCCTATTTCGGCGACTTGCCGGATGTTGCGGGGCGAAGCTCACTCATCATGGCGACAGCATCCTTTGTGCTGGTCTTAATGCTAACCTTTATAAAAGCTTACCGTTGGCGAGTGGTGCAGACACTCATCATGAATATTTCCTTTATCTTGATTGGCATCTCTCTGACTAACTCGCGATTTCGTCCATCATTGCCAGATGAGAACTTCGAGATGAATAGAGATTGGATGGTACGAGTCGCCTCGGAAACCACCATTCGGGAAAAGAGTGTTAAGGTAGATGCCGAAATCTTACAAAATACTGATTGTAAAACTGTTAAAGGAAAAGTGTTACTCTATTTGCAACCTTCCGCGCAGACAGAAAAGCTACAGTATGGGGATTTGCTTTTCGTACACACCAACCTCTCTCGTATTCAGCCACCATGCAATCCGGATATTTTTGACAATCAACTTTATATGCGCCGACGAGGTATCTACTATACTGGGTTCGTCCGAAAAGATGCTTGGGAACATATCGGAAAAGCCCCAGCCAATCCGCTGAAAAGTGTGGCGCAGAAAACACGTAACCGATTGACGAACATATACATAACCGCCGGAATGAGCGGAGATGAACTCGACATTCTGAAGGCCATCCTCCTTGGTGATGATGATACGTTAGACCCAGAGTTAAGGACCTCTTACGCCTCTGCTGGTGTAAGCCACATATTATGCGTTTCAGGTATGCATGTTGGCGTTATATTTATGATTATTAATACTTTACTAAAACCTCTAAACCGCTTCCGAAGTTCACGAATTCTCAAGACCATACTCATTATGTTTCTGATATGGATGTATGCGCACATCACAGGACTGGCCCCCTCTGTCACCCGTTCAGCCACGATGTTCTCTTTTGTAGCGATTGGACAGTTGCTTCAACGGAATACCAATGTCTTTCACAGTCTGTTTGCTTCAGCATTCATCTTACTGGTAATCAATCCTTTGTTGCTTTTTGAAGTGGGTTTTCAGCTCAGCTATCTCGCCGTGGCGGGAATTGTCCTATTCCAACCGAAACTGTCGGCTATTTACCGTTGCCGAACACGAATTGGCAAGTATTTCTGGGATCTGCTGACGGTTTCCGTGGCGGCGCAGCTCGGAACTTCGCCCATTTCCATCTACTATTTTGCGCAGTTTCCCAACTACTTCATGCTCTCTAACCTGAGCGTGATCGCTCTCTCTTTCTTAGTGATAGTTACTGGGGTAACGTTGCTGCCATTTTCTCTTATCCCATTTGTTACCAAATATTTATCGTGGGTTTTAACTTGGGAAATCCGTATCATGAACCGCATCATCGTCTTCATAGAACATTTGCCACATTCTGTAACTGATAATATCGACTATCATTTAGTGCAAGTACTTATGTTATACGGTGTTATAGGATGCCTTTGCAGGTTGTTGTATCAGTGGAGCCGCAAAATATTTTGGTGCACAAGCATATTGTTCACCCTTTTTTGCGGTACTTTTGTCGTGAAAAAGGTACTATGGGGTCAGGAAACTGGCATGTTCGCTTACCACATTCGCAAATGTAGTGCTTTTTCTTTCTCTGATCATGGCCAAACTGTGCTTTTTTCGGATTCAATTCGTCAAAATAACGATCGATTGTATCAATACAATCTCGAAAATCATGTTAGGAAGCATCATCTTTGGGGTCCGATTCTGCCCATTGATACACCAAGATTCGATACGACCTTTTTATGCAAACGCGGAAATTTCATTCGATTCAACCATAAAACGTATTACATTCTCACTAATAATCAAAAAGTGGTGACAACAGACATGCAAAATGAATTGACGGTGGATTGTTTGCTAATCCGTCAGAACCCACGAATGATGCCGGAAGAGATGATGCAGCTACTTCCGTTTTCGGAAGTCGTGGCAGATGGTTCAAACACCCCGTTTTATATAGACCGCTGGCGACGATTTTGCGACGAAAATGGCATAATATTCACCTATACGGGAGAAAGGAAATTGTAATATAGAGTGTAAGCTCATTTTTTGTATCTTTGCGGCTTGTTTTTTTGCAATATGATTAATCACATTAAAGGCAGAATTGAAGAGGTTAATCCCGCGTATGTTATCATTGAAACATCCGGTGGGGTCGGTTACTACATCAATATATCGTTGGCTACTTTTTCCGAGATAAAAGATAGTCAGGAGATTAAAATTCTCACACATTTCATTGTGAAAGAAGACGCACAAGTGTTGTACGGCTTCGCTACCGAGGAAGAACGCGAGTTATTCAAGTTGTTGATTTCCGTTAATGGCATCGGGCCGAACACCTCCCGACTGATTCTCTCCTCTATGAGCGTGGGAGAAGTGTTGAACGCCATCGCAACAGAAGATGTCAAAGCTATACAGTCGGTGAAAGGCATTGGAACAAAGACTGCGCAGCGAGTAGTAATCGAGTTGAAGGACAAAGCCAAGAAAGCTTCTTGGGCCGACGCAACAAAAATTAATGTTACATACAATAATAATAAATATGAAGCGTTATCTGCTCTTGTCGCTTTGGGGTTCCCGAAGTCTGGCGCAGAGACAGTTTTAGACAAGATTATCAAATCAGAAGGAATACAACTGTCTGTGGAAGAACTAATTAAGAAGGCTTTGAAATTATTGTAACCTTAAAAAGAAGTAGAAATTTGAAAGTTAGACATTATTACATATATACGTTCATCGTAGTAATCCTCCTTACCGGAATCGGACTTTTGAGTTCGCAAGCCGCAAATGGATGGATGTTTAGCGATACCCGATCGGTGAAAAAAACCGTAAATGAACCTGTAGGCGATACGAAAGAGGAGCCCGCTGCTCCTTATTTGGCTGAACCTGCACCTGAACCTGTATGTCCTCCCGACACCAACCCTCCTGCCCTTCCCCAGCCGGACATCAACCCTTTGAATCCGAGTCCTAATAATCCTTTCTATCTGAACAACCCTCCAGGCGTTGGCCCAAGTATTATTTATGACCCCATTACTAACACTTATAACTTCCAGTATATGACAGGTAGTACGCCATTCGGTCCTGGGGCGTACATGAACATCAACGAGTATATTGACTACGATTTACAGCAAAGCATTCACGACTATTGGCAAAACCAAAGTCGCAGTATCGGCAGTAACGGAAAATCCCGCACAGGTAGCGGTATCATTCCTCAATTGCATATCGGCGGCGACATTTTTGAAGGAATCTTCGGTAGCAATACCATCGACATTCGACCTTCCGGTACTGTTGGCTTGAAATTAGGTGTAAAATACACACAAACAGACAATTACCTCTTACCAGTAAAACAACGTAAGCGCCTTCAACTCGACTTTGACGAGGATATACAATTGAATTTGCTTGCCAAAATCGGTGATAAAATCGAATTCAATCTGAATTATTCCACGGATGAATTAGCGGTAACCACTAAAACGGACCAAATCAAACTCAAATACAACGGTAAAGAAGACGACATTCTGCAATTGATTGAATTTGGTGACATCACATTCCCGTTGAACAGCACTTTAATCACTGGAAGCCAAAGTCTTTTCGGTGTTAAAACACAGTTGAAGTTCGGTAATCTCTTCGTCACTGCTGTTGCATCGCGAAAGAAAGGTTCCACGCAGTCCATCACGGTTTCCGGTGGTGCAGAGCAGACGGATTTCTACTTCAGAGCAGATGAATACGAGGAAAACAAGCACTATTTCCTCGGTCATTTCTTCGAAGAGCATTATAGTCAGTATTTAAGTACATTACCTTTGGTGAGTTCCCCAATCGTGATTACCAAGATTGAAGTTTGGCGAACAACGGTCGGCGCAGCCACCGCAAACAACCGTAACATTGTGGCTTTCACCGATTTGGGTGAATATGACCCCGCAAGTAGCTACATCTCCTACAACCCAGCTTACTCGGGCGGGCAATATCCAGACAACAACATCAACAACTTGACCTCTTACGCTGACAGTTCCCTTATCCGCAACATTTCCAATGTGTCTGCCAACATGCAGTCCATCGGTATGAAATCGGGGAACGACTATGAGAAAGTGGAAAGTGCGCGATTGCTTTCTCCGAGTGAATATACAGTGAACACGAAATTAGGCTTCATCTCCTTGAATTCCGCTTTGGCCTCCGACCAAGTGTTGGCGGTTGCTTTCCAATATACGGTGATTGGTGATGATAAAGTGTATCAGGTCGGTGAATTTTCCAACGAGGTGGCTACCCCAAACTGCATTCGCGCTAAGTTGCTGAAAAGCACCAACTTAAACACTAAATCTCCTTTGTGGAAGTTGATGATGAAAAACGTCTATAGCTTGTCGGCATACCAAGTTTCTGCCGATAAGTTCCGTTTGAACATCCTTTACACAGGTGACGGAGAAGGAACACCCAACGGATTCTTCACCATGGGTTCGCAAAAAGGTATTCCGTTGATTCGTTTGATGGGTTTGGACCGATTGAACCAGCAACAGGATCCTTCCCCCGATGGAATTTTTGACTTCATTGATGGCGCACATATCAATGGTGGTACTATTAATTCCTCTAACGGACGTATCTATTTCCCCACCACAGAGCCTTTCGGTAAGGATTTGAGAGCTGTTCTTGACGAGCCAGAACTCGCCGATAAGTATGCCTTCGACTCGTTGTACACGATGACGAAGACCATGGCACAGCAGATTACGAGCAAAAACAAATACTACATTGAAGGTAGCTACCGATCATCCTACGGATCGGAATTCCATTTCCAAGGTGGTGGCGCCACAAAATCGGTGAAAGTGACAGCAGGTGGTGTTAATTTGACGGAAAATGTGGATTACACGGTCAATTATGATATGGGGGTTGTGACCATCATCAACCAAAGTATCTTGGCTTCTGGAACGCCGATTCAGATTACCCCTGAGGTGGACGATGCTTATCAGACTGACAAGCGCATGTTCGGCGTAAACCTTGACTATGTCTTCTCCAAAGATTTCACTGTAGGCGCGACTTTGTTGAACTTGCGGGAACGCCCGTTCACCAACAAGGTCAACTATGGCGATGAGCCCATCAACAACTTGATTTGGGGTATGAATTTCGCCTATAAGACTGAATTGCCGTTTATTACAAAAGCCATTGACTTGTTGAGTTTTCATCATACCACCACCAAGTCATACCTGAACCTTGACGGTGAATTCGCCCATTTTATACCCGGACACAACCGACAGATTGGTAAGAGTGGTACCACGTATATTGATGATTTCGAGTCCGCAAAATCGACCGTGGATTTGAAGTCGATGAGCAACTGGGTGATAGCTTCCACACCACAGGGACAGCCAGACCTCTTCCCTGAGGCCTCTCCAGTTAGTACCACCTCCTCGGCACGCCGCCAGTTAGCTTACGGATTCAATCGCGCCCTTCTCTCATGGTACATTATCGACCCGTTATTCTACAACAGCGGCTCCGCAGTGCCATCTAATATATCCAAAGACGACTTGTCGCAACCTTACGCTCGTGCCGTCTATGAACCGGAACTTTTCCCGTACAAAGAACAACAAACCACTTCACTGTCCACATTGATGACCGTCTTCAATTTGGCATATTATCCTTCCGAAAGAGGTTCCTACAACTATGATGTGGATGGTTCCGAGGGCTTTTCCCGTGGTTTGAATGAAGATGGAACATTGCGCGATCCCGAAACCCGTTGGGGTGGTATCATGCGCAAATTCGACCAAACCGACTTTGAATCATCTAACTATGAGTATATTGAGTTCTGGATGATGGATCCCTTCATTGAAAATCCTGAACACAAGGGCGGTAAGATTTACTTTAACTTGGGTGATATCTCCGAGGATATTCTTCGAGATGGTCGGAAATCATTCGAAAGTGGTCTGCCTACTGATGGTTCTGATAATGATGTGGAATTCACGGCTTGGGGTCGTGTTTCCACGCAACAGTTGATTGTCAACGCTTTTGATAACAGTCAAGAAGCGCGTCAATATCAGGATGTGGGTTACGATGGTTTGCCCAACTACCAGGAGTTAGAATTTTTTGAAGATAGTTACATCAACCGCATTGCCGCTGCTTTTGGTGCGGGTTCACAAGCATATCAGAATGCAGTTGCCGACCCTTCAGCCGATAACTATCACTATTTCAGAGGTAGAGATTATGATGAAGCGGATGTCAAAGTGGTGCCTCGTTATAAATATTTCAACAATGCGGAAGGTAACTCTCCTGTAGAGAGCCAAAGTCCTGAAAGTTATCCCACTGCTGCCACCAACATCCCAAACATGGAGGACATGAATAACGATAACACCTTAAGCGAGGATGAACGTTATTATCAGTATGTGATTGACCTCAGACCCGACAGAATGGTGGTGGGTGAGAATTATATCAATGACATTTATGAAGGGCGCCCAGATCCGCTGCCTAACGGTGAGCGGCCAGCCACAAAATGGTATCAGTTCCGTATCCCAATCCATAATCCTGACAAGGTGGTGAACAATATGACAGGTTTCAACTCTATACGCTTCATGCGTGTTTTCATGAGAGAGTTTGAGGAACCCATTGTTTGCCGTTTGGCTACCTTTGAGTTGGTTCGCAGCAACTGGCGCACTTATAATATGAGTCTGCGAGAGGATGGTGACTATCTTCCCACTCAAGATGACGGCGAATGCTCCTTCTATGTTGGAACCGTCAGCTATGAAGAGAACGCCAACCGCATACCTATTCCGTACGTGTTGCCCCCTGGAATTGTCCGTGAGACCGCTTACGGTATGACCGCTCAATTGTATCAGGAAAATGAGCAATCTGTGACTATGAAGGTGGTGGATTTGCCAGATGGCGACTCTCGTGCCATCTATAAAAGCACCTCTTACGACTTGCGTCAGTTCAATAACTTGCAGATGTATATCCATGCGGAAGATGTTTACTCTTCCGGTGATTTGCGTCCAGGTGATGTGACGGCATTCATCCGTTTGGGTTCTGATTTTACGGAAAACTACTACGAATATGAGTTGCCCATTGAGATTACACCTTGGGGCGTAGGTCGCGACACAAACGCCATTTGGCCTTCGCAAAACATGGTTTATATCACCTTGGATTCTTTGGTAGCCCTGAAAATGGAACGTAACAGAGCGATTAGAAATGGTTATCACCCCAATATTCTGGTTCCTTATTCGCGAATTCGACTCTCCAACTCTGATCCTCGCTTCACGGTCGTGGGTAACCCGAATTTGGGCGAAGTGACTACCATTATGATTGGTGTCCGAAATCCCAAGAAACGAGCGGGTGACGCTGAAGTAAGTGGCTATTATGATGATATGAAACCTAAATCGGTTGAAATGTGGATCAATGAGCTGCGACTATGTGGCTTTGATGACCGACAAGGCGTGGCCGCATTACTGCGAGCACGTACTACCTTGGCCGATGTGGGTGACCTAACCATTTCGGGTATGTACTCCACCCCAGGATTCGGCTCCTTGGAACAATCTATCACAGAACGTTCTCATGAAACGAACGTCAATTTCGATGTGGCTACTAATATTGACGGTGGAAAGCTCTTATTCCCAGAACATTGGAATATAAAAATTCCAGTACACTACGACTATTCTTTGGCGGTTGTACAACCGGAATACAACCCGCTTAACCCAGACGTGAAAATGAAAGATGAGTTGGCGGATCTTCCTGCTTCGCAACGTGACTCACTGCGATTCCTGACCAATAAGGTCATACAACGCCAGAATGTTAACCTGATGAATGTCCGCAAGGAACGTGACTTCTCCAAGGGAAATACCAAAATGCATCTCTGGGATATTGAGAACTTTGACTTGTCGTACTCCTACTCCCAGTTGGTGCAACGCGACGAAGACTTGGAGATGAATAACGAATATATCCATAATGGTGAAATTGGATATACTTTCAGCACTAATCCCAAGAATTACAAGCCTTTCGCCAGTGCAAAATGGACTAAGAACAAGTGGCTGCAATTAATTCGTGACTTCAATATCACACCCTTGCCTAAGAATATCACCATTCGCACTACGTTGCATCGTGATTTGCAAGAGTTCAAATATCGTCCCAAGAGCAAAGGAAATATCATTATTGATACGAACTATGTGAAATCTTTCGATTGGACCCGCAACTATGCCATCAACTGGGATATTTTCCAGAGTTTGAAACTGGAGTTCAGAGCGGACGCTTCTGCACGAATCGATGAACCCGACGGGCGAATTGACACGCGAGCGAAAAAAGATTCCGTTTGGCGCTGTTTGGGAAAAGGCGGTCGTACTACCGACTATCGTCAAAATTTCAACGCCACTTATCAAGTGCCTATCAATAAGATACCTATATTCAAATTTGTGACTGCGAATGTTCGTTACTCTTCCATGTACATGTACACGGCATCGGCACTCTCAATCTCATATTTGGGTAACACCATTCAAAACTCACAGAATATTCAGGGCAACGCCTCTTTGAATTTCGTAACTCTATACAACTCAGTTCCTTATCTTAAGAAAGTCAACCAAGGTATTAGCCTAAACAACAAAGACAAGGCTGATAAAGGGAAAAACGCTAAGGATGATGTGGAAAATGAAGTACAGAAAGGTAAAAAAGGTAAGAAGCACGACAAGAACGATTCGTTGCGAGAAAAGCCTCAAGTGGGTAGGATGATTTTAGACGGAACGGTACGTCTGCTCATGTCAGTGCGCAACATTTCTGCCACCTATTCGCAAGGTCGCGGAACCGTGCTGCCAGGCTACATGTATTCAGCTTCTTTGCTTGGGCATGGTAAGGAGGCCAATGGTCCAGGATTCCTATTTATGTTTGGCGGCCAGCCCGACATTCAAGCGATTGGTGCTCGTAATGGTTGGTTAACTACAGATTCCTTGTTGAATACGGCTTACCAACGTACTAAGAACCAAGTGATAAATTTCCGCGCCACAGTGGAACCGTTCCGCGATTTCAGAATCGACGTTTCAGCTAACCGCAACTTCACTGAGAACTTCTCCGAATATTTCCATGTTGACGAAATGGGGAATGTGTCTCATTACACCCCCCAACGCTCCGGTTCCTTCAGCATGACCTATTGTGGCTTGGGAACATTTTTCAAGAATCATGATGAACTATTCCAGCAGTTCCGCGAAGTGCGTGCTCAATTAGCGGAACGCTACGCTGAAAACAACCCCAATTATACAGGTGATGTCGATCCTGAGACAGGTTATCCAGTCGGTTACAGTGCCATTTCTCAAGATGTGTTGATGGGTGCATTCATGACCACTTACTTGAGCAAGGACGCACAAAAAGGCGATATCTTTTCCCCGTTCCTGAAAATTCCATTGCCCAACTGGCGATTGAATTACAACGGTTTGACAAAAATCAAAGCATTTAGCAAAATATTCCAAAGCTTCTCTTTGATTCACAATTACACTTGTAGCTATAATGTCGGCAATTATTCCACCAATATTGCCTTCTCCGCAGATGCGAATGGGTACCCCAACGCATACAATACATTAGGCGATTTCATCGCCACCAATGAGCTTAGCCAAATGTCGATGGTTGAACAATTTGGCCCGCTGATTGGTTTTGATATGACATTGAAAAACAGCATGTTGATGAAAGTGGAGTACAAGCAATCCCGAAATATATCCCTCAGCTTCGCCAACACACAGATTACGGAAACGACCAGCAAGGAAGTTACTGTTTCCGCAGGTTATCGCTTTAAGGATATTAAAATCGGATTGGTGTTTGCGGGCGTTAAACGTCAGTTTGTCAGCGACTTGAATGTTTCAGCTGGTTTCGGCTTGAAAGACAACCAGACGATGCTTCGTCGTATAACTGAGGACAATGAACAGGTGACTTCTGGCTCCTTGAATATGACTATCAATATTTCTGCCGATTACCAGTTTAGCCGTATGGTGGGTCTGAAGTTTTATTATGACCAGGCCATCAACAAGCCAAAGGTAATGAACCAATACGACAATATGAATTTTGAAACTGGTATTCAGTTACAGTTAATGTTGTCTCAATAGTTGGTTTGGAAGATGCGACGGATTATCATTTTAGCTTTTCTGTCTTGCGCGTTCTGTCTTTGGATGCTGTCATGCCGTTCTAATAAAGAAACGCAAGAGATTACGGTTATAGCGAATTCTGTTGCCTTGGAGTCAGAGGAATCTTTGGAGCCAGTGAAATATACCGAAATGGAGCAAAAACTCCTTGATTTCGGCTTAGTGGATATCGCCGAAGTTGATTCCACCATCGGGGTGGAGCTGGTCTATGCCACGCCTAACAACTTCCTTGGACATGTGCTTTACCCCGACATACACCATGCGTTTGCCATCCCTGCCATGGCGCAAAAGCTCGTCAGGGCCCAACAACGGCTGAAAGCGGCCCGCCCCGACCTTTCATTGCTGATTTACGATGCCGCACGGCCGCTTAGTGTGCAACAGGAGATGTGGATGTCGGTGAAGGGCACTCCCAACGTCTCGTTCGTGGCCAATCCCGCCAAGGGTCGGGGAATGCACAACTACGGAGCGGCAGTCGATATCACCATCATGGACAGTACGGGCAGGCCACTTCCGATGGGCTCGAAGCACGACTATTTCGGTCCCGAAGCGCGCATCGACCACGAGGCGGAGCTCGTTGCCAACGGACTGATAACCAACGAGGAACTTGAGAACCGCAAACTGTTACGCCACGTGATGACTGAGAGCGGCTTCATTACCTGCATCTCCGAATGGTGGCACTTTAACCACATCCCGTCGATCAGGGCGAAGGAGGAGTTGAGGATTATTGACTTTTAGGGTGCAAAAACACCTGCGAAACCAATCGCAGGTGCCTTTTCTGTGGAGCGTATGAGAATCGAACTCACGACCTCTTGACTGCCAGTCAAACGCTCTAGCCAACTGAGCTAACGCCCCAACAATAATCTAAATCGGCTGCAAAAATACGATTTTTATCGATTCGCCCGACTGTTGAAGATTTCTTTTCTTGGAGATTGTGCATGATGTTACTATGACGACGTTGACTACGACTATGACTTTTATTAACTTATTGTGAGATAATGTTTTACAAGTTGCAAATACTCGGGAGTGTACTGTGATTCCGCGTTTCGGATGGAAAAGCGGGATGCAGTTTCGGGTTGCGGGGTAAGACCGTATTCGCGCACAATGCGATAGACGGGCTTGGTTGCCGTCGGATGGATATACACCGACTTCAGGCAATGCCATTTCCCGATGGTAAGCTGGTGAAATTCAGCCATTTCCGAGGTTGGGAGAATCAGTGTGAAACGACCGTTTTGGGACAAAAGAGCGTCAACACCGTCCACCAATTCCTGAAACGACAGTTGACCGTCGCCATGCTTGCTCTGTAACTTGCTTTTGTCCTGTGGTTTAAGATCTCCGTGAAAAAAAGGCGGATTGCTGACTATCAAGTCGAAATGCGGACTATTTTCCTGATTTACAAAATCTTGCAATCGAATATTTTCAAAATGAAAACAAGATTTTGGCAATAAGGGAAAACGGTCGGCATTCCCTCTCGCTTCGGTAATAGAATCCGCATCTATGTCAATGCCAAAAACGGTCGGGTTTTGTTGTCGTTCTGCAAGTTGCTGTGCAATACAGAAGGCTATCACGCCGCAACCACAACCTATGTCGAGTACCGACTGGGCCGTCTCGGGATTCGTGAGCGCAGCTAACAGCACCGCATCGGTGCTGATTTTCAACGTACTGCGCTCGTGTTCTAAGTCAAACTGCTTGAAATGAAACATTTTCTTGGCTTTTGGCGAAGGGCCAATAGCTATGATGGTTATGAACAATAAACCTCCAACAATTTGGCTTTTGGATCGGGGATGATTTGCAGCTGACTGATTTCGGCGGGCACCAGTACTACTTCGCCGGTTTCCAAATGTTCTTTGTTATCACCAGAAATCAGAAATGCATTGCCTTCCAAGCACATATATATCACAAAAGTATCCAAATGGCCGAAAGATTTCTCCACCTGCATGTCCATGTCCAGCATATTGGTGTTGAAGAACGGGGAGTGCACCAAAGTGACGGTTCTGTTCTTTTCTGGAGCATATTTCACCTTAAAATCGCCCACATTTTCCTCGAAATGGATGGCATCCAAAGCCTCTTCGGTGTGCAGTTCGCGGCTGTTGCCGTTTTCGTCCACGCGGTTCCAGTCGAAAATGCGGAAGGTGATGTCGGACGGTTGCTGGATTTCCGCCAGCAGCACGCCTTTGCCGATGGCGTGAACCGTTCCTGCAGGAATCATGAAGGTGTCGCCGGCTTTCACGGGATAGAATTTTAGCAAGAGCTCCAGTGTGCCGTTTTCTACCGCTGAAACATACTGATGCTCAGTAACTTTCTGATTAAAGCCAACATAAAGACCAGCACCTTCGTCTGCTTGAATTACGTGCCACATCTCGGTTTTACCGTTCTGACCATATTTTTCCTGTGCCAACGTGTCATCTGGATGCACCTGCACGGAGAGATTATCTTGAGCATCAATGAATTTGATGAGCAACGGGAAACCTAATCCGTATTTTTCATAGTTTTTTTCGCCCACAAAGTCGGTGAGATAGATTTCCAACAGCTCGTTGAGGTTGTTTTCCGCTAAGAAACCGTTGGAAACCACGGATTCATCCTCTACAAGTCCTGAAACCTCCCAGCTTTCGCCGCAGTTTCGCATCGGGCTGATTTTGTGCTTCAGAATGGTTTCGATTTTGTTGCCGCCCCAGATTTTCTCCTTCAGGATGGGCGTGAATTTCAAGGGATATAATGCTGACATATTATTGAACAGAGTAGTAGTTTCGGTTTTTATGTTGGTATTCGGGGCGCACCTTGTCGGGATTGGAGCCGCGCACGTTCTTTTGGAACATCCATTTGCCATCTTCCTCGATAAAGCCCTGATTCAGACTCGATTCCGGTACCATGTAGGCGGGCACGTTCTTCATCGATTCATCCATCGGAATTAGTTCTTCGAAGATGATCATGTCACATCGAATTCGTTTGTAATCGTAATCGCGCGTTTTAGGATTGTACTTTCCCGAACTCACCAGATACTCCTGATTTTCGTAATTCAAATACATGGTGGCGTTTTTGGAGTATTCAAAGATGACGCGTGCCACTTTTTCTGTATAGTTTTTGAATACACGTCCACCGAAAATCGGGGTCATGTCTTTGTTAAAATGCAGTATCTCAATCAGTTTCTGGTTGGTGAACATGTTGTTGCCGTTCCAACCGAGAAGCGTGTAGTAGGTGGTGTTCTTGTCCTTCACCGGAATCAGCTTGTAATAGACCGCACCATACCAACGGTTGTGGTTGCCAATCTGCGTTTTAGGATAGTCGATGTTCTGCCGTTTGTCGTACAGCGGGTAGATGACGTGCTTTTTTCGCCCTTCGTTATAGACATGGATGAAGCCGAAATTCTCGATGTCGTATTTGTTTTTCACCACATACCACGTGAAAATCTTGAATACATTGTCGGGAGAGGCCAAAACGCTGAAATTATTCACCGAATCCCATGTGTATTTGAACGCATCCGGCATCTGAAGTACCTCTTCCAGCAGGGTCATAAAGTCCTCATTCAGAGCCAGTCGGGTGGTTTCGTCGGCTTCGGCCATCACTTGGTCGCGCAGGTGGATGAGGCTGTCTTCCCACATACGGAATTCGGCCTTCTTTTGGGGGAAAGCCGCCGTCCAGCAAAGCAGGACCATTGCCGATATGACCAAAACGCGCTTGAACATCTTGAAACAAACGGCAAAAATACAAAATTATTGCAGTCAGACAATGTGATATCCGCCAGTTTTCTTGCTCCCTTTAAACTTAACGAGTTCCTGCTTGCGGAGTTCTGCCAAGCAGCGCTCCACCGTGGTCGGGGAGAATTGGGTGTTTTCGGCAATTTCCTTGGTCTGACTGCCCGCATGCTCCTTGATGTACTGAAGCACAGTGTCTGTCTTTTCCTGCGAGGGTTTGACAGGTTTCCGTCTCTTACGGTTTTGTTTGGGAGGTTTCATGGTCTCCTGCCCCTTGGAGTTGAGGAGGTAGAGGGCGATCTGTCCGGGAGCCTGGTCAAGGTACTTGGGCTCGATGGCGAAGGAGAGCGGTTCTTTCTGCCAAGGTAGCCGTTTCATGAACACTTCAGTACCGTTGCAGGAATGGATATATCGGTAAGGGATTAGCAACGTGTTGGAAACGCGTACAAACTCCTCTGTTCCAAACAGTTGCTCAAGATACTTCATGGAGCCGTAGCGAGAGTAATATAGGTCGTCCTGCGTCACGTAGATGCGGGTGTAGTTCCCGTCCTGCTGACAATAGTAGATGTTGTCCCTGGGAATGAGGCGCGCATTGTGGTCCTTGTCGGACACATCCAACAGCCGGGCATCCTGATAGACAATCTGCACCTCCTTGTCCAGCGCTTTCTGGAGTTCCTGCCGCTCACGGAAGATAAACGGAAAAGCGTTTAAGGTCACATTTCGAATTACTATAAGTCTGTAATGATGGGAGAAGAAACTAAAAGCACCATATTTTTCAATTACCGCGCTATTGCAATACATCATAAAGCGATGGGCGATTGCAAAGTCAACTGCTGCGGCTATGATACAAAGGCTGACCAATACCACCCAATAAACCACAGGGTGCTTTTTGTGGAGTTTCGGATAGAGAAGGAAATAGTTGGCATACAAGGTAATCAGCAGGATTAGTCCCGCAAAGAATTCCCGGGTCTTGCTTCCTGCATACGGTCGGAGGAAGGAGTTATTGGTGGAAAACCAAAGCATGTAAGCGCAGAACAGAACGTTCAGCAGGACGATGATAATGGTGCGCGTTTGTTTTTTCATAACCGAAAGTATTAAAAACTGAGGGCAAAGATACACATTATTTCCGTTCAAAGCCCCATTTAGACCCTCAAACCGTCTCAATTTCCCGCTTTATTCCGTCTCACATCCACAACCTGGCGGTTTTCGACAACATATTGATTTTCAACACTATTTTCATCCGTTAATCCTCAAAATTCAACCTGTCCATCATATTTTTTGGTTGAGACGGAACATATTTTTGGAATGACGGAATATTTTGTGGGTGAAAGAATGGTATTTTTGCAGCGGAAAAGAAGCTGCGGCATTCTTGCCGCAAACAAAAAATTCGGCAAGGTGTAACCTTTGCACTTTTTGCGTCATACTTATATAAATGAACGGTTTATCAAAAATAGTATAAAATGGGTAGCATGAAAAAAATCATTCTTTTCGCCATATTATTCTGCGCTGTTTGCAAGAGCGTTGTGTTGGCACAGGTCACCCTGACTTTTACGGGTAAGGACAATCTTGACAGTTATGTGCAGTTGCATCATGTTGTGGTAGAGAATATTACGCGAGATTGGACGGATACGCTCTATTATCCGGACACCATCCTCATCACGTCAGGGGTTGGACTGTCAGACTATGAATCTGTATCCAAGTTTTCAGTCTCGCAGAATGTGCCGAATCCGTTCAGTGGGGTGACAGACTTCACGATGACACTGCCTTACGAGTCTTCGGTCTGCATTGAGGTGTTTGACATGTCGGGGCGCCAGGTGACGGGAAAGGAGCTGCGGTTGTATGCCGGAACCCACACTTTCCGCGTGTGGCTGAATGTCCCCCAGTCGTATCTACTGACGGTGAAGACAAGCCATGATGCTGCCTCCATCAAGATGTTGAACAACAGCAACGGCGGTCGTAACCACATCGAGTATCGCAACACCGAACCGCTGACTTACGAGCTGCGGTCAAGGATGAACAGCCATCATCCTTTTGAGCCTGGCGACGTAATGCGCTATGTCGGCTATTTCCTGAATGACAGCATGTTGTATTCCAGCGCAGTGATTGAACAGGTGCAAAACTCGGACGAGGATTTCGAACTGGAGTTCCATTTGTGGGGATTTGTGGAGCTGGACGGTCATTTCTATGACACCACCACATTGTTTATTCCCGACGGTACCCCCTGCGACGGCACCTGTTTGGGCACCATGAACTTCGAAGTGAGCGGTTATCCGTCCAACAGAACCGTTCAGAGTGTTGAGGACCTCCGTTATTTGCGTATGAAGATGGAGCACTCCTATCTCGGGGACTTGTGGATCTCACTCGCTTGCCCCAATGGACAGTCGGCCACCCTCTTGAGGTTGTATAGCTACAATTCGACCAGCAATTGTACCAATCAGATTCCGACCGAAGACCGGGGATGGCAGCAGGAGGGTAAAGCCAAGGCCAAATTAGGTCAGTTCTACAAGCCTGACGGCAATGACAAATGCGACCCAGCCAATAATCCTATGGGAACGTGTTGGAACTACTGTTGGTCTTGTGATACGACCAGTGGCTATGTCTATACTTGTGGCAGTGCGTACGTTTACGACACGTGCAACCTCTTTGTCTCTGGCAGCGATTTCATTGTTGACAGCACCGACATGCAGCTCATGACGAACCTCTTCCACCCTGACGAGTCGTTCTCCAGCCTGATAGGCTGTCCGCTGAATGGATTGTGGCAGATTCGCATTATTGATGGATGGAGTCTGGACAACGGTTATGTGGAGGAGGCGGAACTTGCGTTGGCCCCCGACTCCGCATGGCATCTTGCGAGTCTTTCTGTAGTGACTACGGGTTCTGCCTCCGCCATCAGTTTCCATAGTGCTGTTTGTGACGGGAATGTCACGTATGATGGCCTGCTGGCTGTGACGGAGCGTGGCATCTGCTGGGACACGCTCCCCGAACCGACCGTTATGGGGCATCACGCATTTGACGGTCAGGGTGAAGGCCATTTTTCGGTACCGATTGACAATCTCTCTGCCGGAACCACTTACTATTACCGTGCCTACGCCGTCAATGCGCTGGGTGTCGGATATGGTACGACAAGGACGTTTACCACCAATCCCAATGTTACGCCGACCGTCACCACCTGCAACATCTCCAATGTTACGGGCGTTTCCGCAATGGCTACGGGTATCCTTGTGAGCGACGGAGGACTGCCCATACTGGAGCGCGGCATCTGCTGGGCCAACAATCAAGCGCCCTCCATTACTGACAACGTGGAGTATCTGACAACCACTGCGGACACCTTTTCCTACGAAATCACAGGTCTGTCGAACAACACTAACTATTGTGTTCGTGCCTTTGCCCGCAATGCGCTGGGCATCTCCTACGGTGCCAACAAATCCTTCAAGACCCATTACCCGCCGACGGCCAATCTCACCCTGTCCGATTCCACCAATGTCTCCGTGACAGTGGACCTGCACGTCTCTACCCCGATTGCAGTCCTCTCTGATGGCATTTGTTGGGGAACATCGCCCAACCCGACCATCAACGACACCAGCATCACCTTTTCGCACCCTGCAGGCACAAACTCTTACAGCCATAACCACACCGCCACCGTTACAGGACTGACCCCTGGAGTCACTTACTACATTCGGGGATTTGCCGAGAATATCGCCGGTTTTACCTATTCAAACGAGTTGGTTGTAAATACAATACCGCTTCCTGTGGTGACAACATCCCCTGTTGTTGTCATAAACGACACTACCGCCCAGAGTGGTGGTGCCATCGTTATCGACAGTGGGCTTCCTTTAAGCGAAGAAGGACTCTGTTGGAACACTTCGGGAAACCCCACAGTCGCTGACCGCCATGCCTCTTCGCCTGCCATTTTCGACCATTTTGATGTGCTGATGGAAAACCTCTCTTTGGACACTATTTACCACGTAAAGGCTTACGCAACAAATAGTTATGGCACTTCTTACGGCAATGAAATAAAGTTTGTCACGCGAACGGTTTACGGTACGCCATGCCCGGGCGACACCACTGTCACGGATATCGACGGAAATGTCTATCACACAGTCCAACTGGGTTCGCAGTGTTGGATGAAAGAGAACATGCGTACCAGGCGATACACTGACAGTACAGACATAGTGCTAAACAACGGCTGCTACTATCCTGCTGGCGACAGTGCGAATGTGACCGAATACGGTTATTTGTATTCGTTGTATGTGGCGCGTCAGAGCAAATTTTGTCCCGCAGGCTGGCATTTGCCGAGCAAGGATGAATGGGACACGCTCAATAGTTACGTTGGGAGTCAGGAATTGTACCGTTGTGGCGGTTCGTCCTACAATGTCGCAAAAGCATTGGCCTCCACTTCGGGATGGACACTTGGTTACTACAGCAGCGTTGGCGCTTGTGCACCGGCTTACGAGCAGCTGACCAACAACGAGACCGGATTCACCGCCATGCCCGCCGGCGAAGTCGCCTATTACCTTGGAGACCAAGGGGTGACGGAGGAAAACAGTGATTTCCACACCGAGGCCACATTCTGGTCCACTACGGCAAAATACATCCACGTCGGCAATTTCACTTTTCTTGATGGCTATTACTATTTCTCGATTTCCAACAACGGGTCCGGCCTTTACAACCATCTTGGTGATGCCTCGGAGTGCCACTCTGCCCGCTGTATCAAGAATTAAATGTATCACCTATGAAAAGAATTCCTTTCGTCGTATTGTTTGCGATTCTCCTTTCCGTTTCCTACGGACAGGAAAACCGTTCTTTGTTTCCCGACGGGTTTCACATCGGCGTCACCGGAGAGGGAAACTTGGCCCAAAGAATGACCGTTGTGGCCATCGGACAAAACTGGCCCGCACCATTGTCCGACCCTACCTTAGGGTGGCAGGCCGGACTGGAGTTCTCCTACCATTTCGCAAAATATTTCGGAGTCTCCATCGGTTTAGATTACGGCACAGAGGCGCAATGGAAACTGTGGCGGTGGGACGGTGATGGATATATGCCCATCGGACCTGCAAACGCGCGCATTGCTTTTAATGCGTTTCAAATTCCAATCAAAGCAGAGTTTCATTATCCCATTTTACAAAGCAATTTTTTCTTCTATGGGGCACTGGGCGTTAACCTGATCAATGTCAGGGAAAGTATTCTGTCCAAAATCATCGGAGAAAACCTCTTCAGTTGGCATGTTTTTAGTGGTGGCCATGATCCGACATCTCCTTATAAGCACTATTTAGAAGAGTTGGATGGCGACAAAGTACGCGCAGATTTGCAACTCAACCTTGGTTTTTACTACAAACTGCCCTATAATGATCTCATTCGCTTCAGCATTCTGGCGAACTATTCGTTTAAGGACACGTTCCATGGGGAATACACATTCCTGCTAGTGGACAACGCATACGGCGCCTACAGCTACCGTCACAACCATATCGGTTTTGAGCTCGCTTACGTGCACTGTTTCAAAAAGAAGGCGAAGAAAACATCGAAATAAGACCTACCACGACAGATCTCCTCTTGCTATGAAAAGGGTTTTAGTATTTCTATCTCTAATTGTGCTGTTCCATGCTTGTGCCATAATTCATACGCCTGGCTTCAATAGCGGTTACAAACGATTGCCGGCTGACGAGCAAGGGAAGATCTGCTTTGTGAGTTCAGTGGATGAAATCCCTGATCAAAATAACGGAAAAATCATGGCGATCACCGCAAATCAACTGTCTGTCTTGTTGGCAAGAAGCGGAAACACGCTACTATACCTATGGTCACCTCATTGTTCGAGCAGCGTTTGCATTCCTTTGAAAACCATTCAAGATTTTTGTGACAGCGTGAATCTTAACTTATATGTCTTAACCGAGTATTACACAGATGCATTCCTGCAGAATGAATTTCTGTCTCGTCCGATGCTGAGTGTTAACGAATTTTACTATAAAACCAGCTATTGTAATTCATACATGAAGCGATTTCTGTCGGAGTTGATTCCGAAAGACCAACTACAAAGTGTTTCTCACCATCGTTTTCTACTGTTCTCCAATGAACATTTAGTACAATCGTATGAAAAAACCGAAGATATTTTTCCTTAAACCCCACACGGCACTCACTCCGTTCGTTTCGTATGGGGTTATTGAGATTTCGTGCCGCT
The DNA here is from genome assembly GCA_946409645.1 of uncultured Bacteroidales bacterium. Lineage (GTDB taxonomy): Bacteria > Bacteroidota > Bacteroidia > Bacteroidales > WCHB1-69 > F23-D06. The sequence continues at coordinate 73,665 of CAMJXE010000001.1, read as the reverse complement.
GGCACGCGGCGCAAGTTGCTGAGAATCAAGATAGTTGAGGAAAATATATCTAATGAAATAATAAGACGGTGTCTGTGACCGTTGTTATGACCGCATGACAAACCGAAAAAGCAATAATCATCAAAATCAATAACAACAATGAAAAAAGCAATGAAAAGAGTAATGTTCTTTATCGCTTGTGCGATATTGGTTACCTCCTGCGCGACGGGGAGTTTCGTGTCAACCACCCCGAAAGCCAAGAACGACACCTCAACAAAGACCATTCAGTGCTACTATTCCACGGAGAAGCCCGACAGGGCCTACGAGGTGATCGGCCACGTAGAGGCAAGCGGCTTTGTATTCTCTTCGAACAAGCAGCTGGTTTATGCCCTGCAGAAGCAGGCGCAGAAACAGCAGGCGGACGCCATCGTGAACGTCCGTTTCTCCTACATTCCCGCCCTACTGATAGGGATTCCGTACGCGGAAGGGGACTTGGTGAAGTATAAGTAGTTCGAACCGATGCCCTTCGACACGGTGTGTTGGATGTCTTGTTTGTTTGATTCGCCCAAAATATCGATTTTTATTGTCTATAAACAATAAAAATTATATTTTTCATTTTTTTGTTGTCTATGGACAATAAAAATTATTATCTTTGCCGCCAGTTATAATACAAAGGAAAATGGAAGTACTTACAAGGAGGCACTATGCGGATATTGTGGATTCGTGGATAGGCAAAGGCAACATCATCGCCTTGGTTGGCTCGCGCCGCGTTGGCAAAAGCTATGTTCTCAAAGACTTTGTGCAGCGTCACATGGATGAGACGGATGTCAATATCATTTTTATAGACAAGGAAAAGAAGGCGTTTAAAGACATCAAGACCAAAGACGACTTGGATAACTGGATTGAAGCACGCTTCATCCCGGGAAAGCACAACTTTATCCTCATTGACGAGGTGCAGGAAATTGAGCACTTTGAAGAGAGCATTTGCAACTGGTACTCAGAGGATAACACGGATGTCATCATTACCGGCAGCAATTCCAAGATGCTTTCCGGCGAGTTGGCCACCTTGATTTCCGGACGACATGTGGAGGTGCGCATCCATCCGCTCACCTATTCCGAGTTTCTGGAATTCCACAACCTTCCCGACAGCGACGAAAGCCTCATGATTTATCTGACCTACGGCGGTCTTCCTGGTCTCAGGAAAGTGGGGCTTGACAGTGACGAGCAGGTTTTGGCCTATCTCACCAGTGTCTTCAATACGATCATGCTCAAGGATATCATCGAGCGGCACGACATCCGCAACATCCCTTTCTTAAACAACCTCATCGCCTTCTATGCTGATACCACCGGCAAACTCACCTCGGCCAACAGCATTGCCAAATACATGAAGTCGCAACATGAGAATGTGTCGGCCAACCTTGTCCTGCTCTATCGGGGCTTCTATGCCGAAGCTTACCTGTTAGACATCGTGCCCCGTTACGACATACACGGGAAGAAGATTTTCGAGTCCAACGAAAAGATCTATTGGGACGACTTGGGGCTTCGCAATCTCAAAGCGGAGGGTGGCATGGATTCTTATATTGAGAAAGTAATCGAGAATGCCATTTACAAGCATCTGCGCTTTCTCGGCTACGAGGTGAAGGTGGGCGTGCTGAATGCAGGGGAGGTGGATTTCGTCTGCACCAAGCCCGGCAAGACCGTTTACATTCAGGCGAGCTATATTATAGCCGAAGAGTCCACCCGCAAGCGGGAATTCGGCCCTTTGGAAAAGATTCGCGACAATCACCCGAAATTCGTCATCAGTGCAACACCATTGTTGAATACAAGAGACGAAAATGGAATCACTCATTTGTCCTTAAGAAAGTTTCTCAAGGAAGGGTTACCGTCAGTGTGACGAACCCGAAAATGCCGTCTTTTTTCTTATTTCCCTCTCAAAACCCCGCTTTATTCCGTCTCACATCCATAACCTGGCGGTTTTCGACAACATCTTGATTTTCAACGCTGTTTTTATCCGTTAAGCCTCAAATAATACCCCACTCGTCATATTTTTGGTTGAGACGGAACATATTTTGGAAATGACGGAATATTTATAGGCGAATTTGTTGTATCTTTGCCATCGATAATTAATCGAATCAAATTATGATCAAGCAAGTCTTAAACATCATCACAACAGTGGGAGTGCTGTTGACGCTGCTCCAAGCTCCCACTTTGGCTCAACCAAGCATTCGCCTTACGGGACAAGACAGTCATGGTAGTTACGTGCAGTTACATCATGCTGTCATTGAGGATATTACGCAAGAATGGTCGGATACCTTGTTTTATCCGGACACCATTCTCGTTTTGTCGGGGGTGGGGCTGGAGAACTATGAACGGGTGGAGAAGCTGACCCTGTTGCAGAATACGCCCAACCCTTTCGACGGGGTGACGGATTTCACGCTCATGATGCCCAACGAGGACAAGGTGAGCATTGAAGTGTTCGACATGGCTGGACGGAAAGTGACGGGTAAGTCGCAGCGGCTTTCGGCGGGTGCGCACACCTTCCGCGTTTGGCTGAACACGCCGCAGCAGTATTTACTGATGGTAAGGACGACTCGCGAGAAAGTTTCCATCAAGATGGTGAACAACGGATCTGGCGGCAGCAGCCATATAGCCTATAATGGGGAGTATGCATTGTCATATACCTTAAAATCCAGCAGGAGTGGCGGTTATGAGGACGGTGACCTGCTTCGTGTTACAGGTTTCCGTCAGGTGAATGAACTATTTCTGCCGAGTGAAACCATGGAAATCACCACCATTCCGGATGAGACAGTCGTTCTGACATTCGCCACCTTGGGGGAGCTTTCCGGAGTGCGGCATTTTGTTGATACCAACACGGTGCTTATTCCAGATGGCGTGGAGTGTGACGGAGATTGCTTCGGTACCATGAATATTCATATCTATGGTTATGATCCGGATGCGGTGTTGCAAAGTATAGAACAGTTGACTTACGTTCGCTTGAAAATGGAACACGAACGAATCGGAGACCTTTGGATTCAGTTGGTTTGTCCCAATGAACAATCCGCTACCATAATGACAAAAAGTTGGTCGGGGCAATCAAGCCAATATAACGGTTGTGCAAGTCTTATCCCATTGTTGTATTGGGGATGGCCAGGGGGCAACAACGAACCACAATATGCTCACTTTGGATGTTATGACATACACAACAGCAATCCTAGTTGCGATCCGACTGTGAATCCAATGGGCGAATGTTGGAATTACTGCTGGTCAATGGACACTACTCACGGACAGACGTATGCCTGCGGAGGTTCGCGGGTTTGGGAATCGTGTAACCATTTTACCACGTATAATCCCAGCTTTAACGGCAGTACGAATAATTATGTCGCGGCTACGGATGTGACCACGTTGTCTAACATGTATAAACCGGACGAATCGTTCTCCTATTTGGTCGGTTGTCCGCTGAACGGTCTTTGGCAAATCCGTGTCTTGGATGCTCTCAATGCTGATAATGGTTACGTAGAAGAGGCGGAAATCGCCATCGATGTCCCAATTGCCTGTCCGATTGACAGTCCGTATGTAGCCTCTGGCGCTGTTACTTCCGTAACGCGCAATTCGGTCGTATGTAGCGGCGAGGTCCTTTCTGAAGGACTGGCGACTGTGACGGAACGCGGTTTCTGCTGGGACACGCTGCCGAACCCGACTCTTGCGGCCTCCAATATGGCTGTTGGATCAGGAATGGGTACTTTCACCGCAACGCTGACGGGACTGACCGCAGGGACACCCTACTACTGTCGCGCTTACGCCACTAACGCCTACGCCACCGTCTATGGCGAAACGGTCACCTTCACCACGGATGCAAACGTTGCTCCATCCCTCATGACCGTGCAAGTCTCATCGATTACGGATACTTCCGCAATCGTGGGTGGCTTGATTGTGAATGATGGCGGTGTGCCCATTTTGGAGCGCGGCATTTGTTGGGGACTGACTGACGTGCCTACATTAACGGACAGCTACGTGACAACATCCACAGCCTCAGATAGTTTTAGCTGTGTTTTGACCAACCTTACCTCAGCCTCTCACTATTATGCAAGGGCTTACGCTACCAACGCCGTAGGTACAGGCTATGGGGATGTGGTCGATTTTACCACAGAAATCGGACTTCCGGCTGTGGCGTTGGACTCCATTACCAACATCGGTTCCTCGTATGCCACCTGTCAAGGAGCACTGCTGACGGATGGTGGCGACGCAACCGCAGTGGTGGGATTATGCTGGTCGGCAAACCCAACGCCAACTTTGACGGACAACCATGTCGAGTGGAACGGCACAGTGGGTGCTTTCCAGCAGATTATTGGCGGCATCCATGACACACTCTGCTATGTCCGCCCGTATGCTACCAACGCGATGGGTACGGTCTATGGCAACATCCTGAGTTTCGCGCCGGACACCATTCCCACTTCTGTTCATCTCTCCTTAGTCCATCTTGATCACAACTACGCCACCATGCGGGTGACTATCGTATGCGACAGTTCCGCTGCCATCTCCAACCGGGGACTTTGCTTGGACACGCTGCCGCAGCCAGATCTTTCGAATCGGAATTTCCCAACAACCAGCACGGACAACGTTTTCGACATTCTTGTGGATAGTCTTGAACGGGCCTCCACCTATTATCTGCGTGGATATTGCGTTTCCAACGGCACGCTCCTTTTCAGCGACGACTATCTGCTGCTGACGGTGGCGGAGGATGGGCAGCCCTGCATAGGAACCCCCACGCTGACCGATTATGAGGGTCACGTCTATAATACCGTGCAAGTGGGCAGCCAATGCTGGATGAAATCAAATCTCTACACCACCCATTTTCCCGATGGAACGCCTATCGCATTAGGAGGTTCTTCGGAGAGTATCCCCTATTATTATCATCATTCTATTGCTGATAGTCTGTTTCCCAAATATGGTTATTTATACAATTGGAATGCCCTTACAAACAATTCCCCTGTCAATAATGTGGATGCTCAAGGCATTTGTCCTGATGGATGGCATGTTCCTGATGATGCCGAGTGGTTAGTTCTGAGGAATTACACGGGTCATTATTATGGTTGTGGAGATGATACCACAAGCGTCGCCAAGGCATTGGCGGGTGTTTCGGGTTGGAATATCTCTACAGAGAATTGCGTGCCGGGAGCCACTCCTAGTAACAACAATCTTACGGGGTTCTCTGCTTTCCCTTCGGGCGGACACTATGATGTTGATTTTCAGGTTGGCCAGTCTGCATTCTTTTGGAGCCGCTCTTTAAATCCCGGTGTTTACAGTGCATGCCATGTGTTCAAGATTTCATACAACTATCGTGTCCTATCACAAAGTTCCAATCATTATCAGTGGGCATATTCGGTGCGTTGCGTGAGGAATTATTAAACTTCAAAGTTCAAGATTAATTATGAAATATGATAATATGAAAAGGAAATTCTTTTTGATTTGGATTATATCAGGAATGTTGTGCGGTATCAATGCTGAAGCGCAGCAGATAACAGTGGCCGATGGCACTTCGGAGTCGGTGTATTACCCGCTGTCGGTGTATCATTGGTCGCAATCACAACATTCGCAGTCGATCTATCCGGCTTCCATGCTTACCGAATTGCAGGGACATTATATTACTACGCTGACATGGTATTTTGTAACTATGCCGACATTGCAATGGAATGGGATTCAGACGGTTAGATTGGGTGTTACGAATGACAACAATCTGTTGGGCGGTTTTTCGGGTTCCCCGACAGTAGAAGTGTGGTCAGGGCAGATGTCCGCCTTTTTCGAGGAGGGGTGTTTGCGTATTCCGCTGGACACGGCTTTCTTATATACGGGCGGAAACCTGTTGGTTGAGGTTTATAAGCCGGCGGGAGGAAGTTACGGAAGTGAACATTTCTATGGGCAAATACAATCGTCAAGTCAAATGCCCCTGTTAATATCATCCATTAATGTGGTCGGTAATAACAGTAATGTCCCATACGAAGGGAATATTCTGCCCAAGTTGACTTTTACGTATCAGGATAACGACTGTTCATTTCCGGAGATGTTAGCTTCTTTCGGTATCACAACCTCCACGGCAAATTTGTCATGGGTGCCAGGCGTTTTAGGCATGGCGAATCAGTATCAGGTGGCCTATCGCACGTCAGCGGACACATCCTATACAGAGGTAATGGTCTCGGATACATTCTGCACGTTGTCGAATTTGATTCCAAACACGACTTATTATTGGAAAGTGAAAGCTTTGTGTGGTGATTCAGCATCAAGTGACTGGAGTTTGGAGAGAACGTTCACCACGTTGCGAACGTATGCTAATGTGCCGTATTACTGCGATTTCGAGGACTCGGTGGAAAATGCTTTATGGAACTTGCCGAACAATTATCCTTTGTATTATGGCAAATGGTTTATTGGATCATACGTTTCATATTCAGGAAATCATTCTTTGTATAATACATACGATGATGGTGTTACGAATATTTGCAGTAGTAATGTTAGCCCGTTTAATCAAATATGGTCATATAGGGAATTCTATTTAGATACACTATATCCCCAATATGTGATTTCCTTCAAACATCGGGGATATGGGCGTACGACGCCGTATTTCGGGCCGAGCAATAATACTACGCTCAAACAACTGTGTTCTGGTTCCGTCTTGCCGTATGACTCTGTTTGGATGGATCACAACTACACGTTTAGTGTCGATACACCTGGCGTTTATCGTCTTTCATTCCGTTGGTACAAAAGTTCATACGATAACGGGAATCCAGGCATTTCCATTGATGATATCTCCATCACGGGAGTTCCTTGTCTGCCGCCTAACACGCTGACTACCACGAATATCACCGATTCCTCCGCCACGCTTTCTTGGCAGCACGATTGTGTAGATGCCCCGATAGGCTACATCGTGGGCTATAAGACGGCTGGGGATTATAACTATACGGAATTTACCGTTTATGACACTAATTCAGTGACACTCACGGGTTTGTCTATTTATACCGATTACTACTGGCGGGTGAAAACGCTCTATAACGATTCTGTTTCAACGGATTGGAGCAGTGTAGCTACGTTCAAGACGGAACTCCAGTGGGTGCATCCGCTTCCTTATTATTGCGATTTTGAGGATGCGGTCGAAAACTTGGCGTGGAATGTGCCGGTCATTTCGGGAAACAACAAAAACCGTTGGTACTTAGGCCACAACACGTATCACAGCGCCAACACTTCTCTGTATGTCACCACAAAGGCCAACGGCTCCGACAACAGCTATGTTTACACATCCGAATCAGCACTTTGGACCTATCGCGATGTCTATTTTGACCCGCAATATGCTGGTTATGAATTCTCTTTTGATGCCAAAGTGCGTGGGGATGAGAACAATGCATACGCCATAGTGTATATTGGAACGCCAATTTCCCCTTCCGACAGTATGCCAATGGACAGTTTGGTGCAGATAGGGGATAAAATCCACCACACGAGCAGTGGCTATTCTCCATCTTGGAAACATTACGAATACACGTTGGACAGCACCTTTGCCGGTGTGCGGCGCATCTACTTTTTCTGGCAGAATCACAACATTAATTCAGGATATTATCCGGCCATTGCCATTGATGACATTTCCATCACAGGTACGGGTTGTGCGCATCCGTTGCATCTGTCGGATAGTCCATCTGATACTACGGCACAACTCACGTGGCGGGCGTGTGAACTCGGAAGCCCGGAGTCCTACACGGTCGCTTATAAATCCGCATCAGATTCCGCATACACGGAAATAGTGACTTCAGACACAACCGTCACTTTGACCGGTTTGCAACCGCTGACCACTTATTCGTGGAAGGTGCGAACCAACTGCTCCGATGGGGAAAATAGCGGGTGGAGCACTGAACAGACTTTCAATACTTTCCAAACGCTCGCCACGATGCCATACACCTGCGGTTTTGAAGAATCGTCGGAAAACGCCGCATGGGCTAACTACTACGAAGCCTCGCAGCACAAATGGTGCATTGGAAGCGCCGTTCAACATAACGGTCAGTATTCCAGTTATATTTCCAAAGATAACGGAGCGACCTATCAGACCAACAATCCCAACTATGCAGAGGCTTATCTCTATCGGGATTTCTTTTTCGACCCGACATACGACGAATATATGCTGGAGTTCGATTTCAAAACCTTTGACACAACGAACCAAACAGATATTTCAGTGTATGTAGTATCTCCCGCATCGCCCGGTTTTTCCGTTCCTTCTAACGGTAGTCTGGTAGAATCCATTCGTTTTACGGACACTTTGTGGCATCATGTCAGCATTGCGTTAAATCGGACGCACGTTGGTGTACAACGGCTCGTTTTCGAGTGGACGAAAGACAACTATAATTTAGCGAAGGGCTCCTGTGCTATTGATGATATAACGTTCACTGCAGTCGCGTTCGGACGGCCGTATGATTTGGTTTCCTCAAATGTCACCCATAATGCCGCCTTGCTGAGCTGGACCTCAGGTAACCGCCAAGCACCTGCTTCCTATCAGCTGGCTTATCGAGAGGATGCAGATACCGCTTATACCATCGTTTCGTTGACCGACACTGTATGGCAGGCTGCTTCGTTGATGTCGGCCACCCGTTATCACTGGAAAGTGCGGGCTGTGGCAGCAGATGGCACGCTGAGTGCCTGGAGCAAGGAAGTGGTGTTCTTTACGGCTGCGATTACGCCTTATTTTACCGATTTTGAAAACGATGCCGACTGGGGCGGTTGGCATCAGGCCTCTGTCTCTTTTAACAATGATGGCTGGATTATTGGTGATGCAGTCGCTTTTGGCGGATCCTATTCGCTCTATGTTTCGCATGACGACGGTGTCACGAACACTTGCAATTCGATGTATTCTAACGAAGATCCCATAAGCGTATATCGTGACGTTTACTTTGTACCTGGTGCTGACGAATATCTCATCTCCTTTGATTATTTGGGTATAGAAGCTGAGATAAAGCTGCAATCGTTGGAGGATTCGCTTTCCAATGCAGTGCTTGTCGGCTCCGTCCCATCTTCCAATCAGTGGCAACATCACTATATCGTCATAGACTCCTCTTTTTCGGGCTTTCAGCACTTGTTCTTCGATAGAATACGTGCTGATGCATCGGATAAGGCTGGGGCGGTGGATAATTTGAAGGTGAGTGTCTCCACTTGTCCTCCTCCAACCATGCTGGTCACCACCATGACAGCTCCCAATGCCGCCCGTTTTACTTGGAGTCCCGTCGGAAGCCAAGCTTATACGTTGGCTTATAAACCCCAAGGCGATACAGTTTACACGATGGTTAATGTGCAGGACACTTCAGTGTTGATTACCAACCTTATCCCCGACATTCCCTATTTTTGGAAAGTACGCACCCAATGTGGCGATGATCCCGGTGACTGGAGCTCCGAATGCCCTTTCCATACGCAACCGCTACTTCCTTATTTTTGTGATTTCGAGGATGGAGACGAGATTGACCATTGGACGTATGACCATGGCAGTGATTGGAATTATTTGACCATCGGCGCGGCACCGATGGACAACGGCAATGTCACCTTGCATGTGGGTTCTGCGTTTGGAGACGGAAACTACAATTATTACGCTACTGCCCGTCTATGGGCCTATCGTGACATTTTCTTGGGAGGAGATGTTGACAAATACCAGATTTCATTCGATTACAGAGGTTTGGGACAAACCGACGCGGATTTTGCACGGGTCTATCTTGGTCCTCCGGCAACACCTTCCGGACTTAACGCTCCCGAAGGAGCGGAACAACTTGGTGGCGACCTCTGTATGGTGCCGTCATGGACACACTACAGTTTCGAGGTGGATTCAAGCCACTCGGGATTGCAGCGAATCTATTTTCAGTGGCGTTGCGACTCGTATAACGGTATGAATCCGGGTGCTGCAATAGACAACATCACCGTTCAGGTTTCGGATTGCGCCATACCGGTGAATCTTGTCGCGCATTCCACAACAGACACCTCTGTCACGTTATCTTGGAACCCGGGCAATGCCAATGCACTGCCGATGAGCTATACCGTGGCGTACAAGTTATTAAACGACAGTGCCTTCATTGAAGTTACAAGTGCTGATACTTTTTTGCAAATTACAGGCTTGCTGCCCGACAGCTACTATTACTGGATGGTTCGGGCAAACTGCTCCGACACTGACCACAGTTTATGGAGTAACGGCGCCCGCTTCACCACCCTTCAGCCGATGTGTGCTACTCTTCCGTACGAATGTGGCTTTGAAGATGCAAGCGAGAATACCTCTTGGTCGTTCGTTTGCCTCAGTGGCCCTAATGAATGGATGATAGGGGATGGAGTGCATCTGTCTGGCGATTCTGCATTATATGTCACTGATGACAGTGCTACGAATCACTATTCCAACGGTTCGGTGTCTCAGATTTGGGCATATCGCGACATATATTTCCCTCCCGGCAACGACGAGTACGATCTTTCCTTCGATTTCAAAGGCAAAGGTAGTAGCAGCCACTACGCCAAGGTCTTCTTGGGCACACCTGCCACTCCGTTTGAAACCTTCACGCCAGAGGGTTCGGAACAGCTGGGCGCAAGTTTGTACAACCAGGAATCATGGCAACATTATCATTTTTATATCGATGCTGCTCATAGTGGCGTACAAAGGCTTTACGTGATGTGGACCAACAACACTTACTCGGTTACGCAACCACCCGCTGCATTCGACAATTTCGAGATTGCTGCCAATCCTTGCCGGGAACCTGTTGAACTGTGGTCTGCCGCATCGGACAGTAGTGCCACACTCTCTTGGACTTTGCGCAGGGGCGGTCAGGGTACGAACTATACGGTGGCCTACCGTCCGCAAAACGACACGGCGTACACATACGTGACCGTTTCCGACACTTTCTTGACTGTCCAAAATCTGCTCAGCAATGTTTTCTATTATTGGAAAGTAAAACAGAATTGCGACGTACAATATAGCCAATGGAGCGAGGAATCATCATTTTATACCAATGGTAACATTCTCTATGTTTGCGATTTTGATACGCCTGAGAGTGTGAGTTCTTGGCAAATGAGTTCCAATGTGTCGAGTCAGCGATGGTTTGTCGGTCGTCATGCCGAATGTATGCCTAACGGGACTCTTTATGTTTCCTCTGACAATGGCCAGACCAATAGCTATAACCCTTCCGTAACTGCGAACTGTTGGGCTTATACGGATATTTTTGTCACCCCAGGACATTCAACCTATTACTTCTCGTTCGATTTCAAGGGAATGGGTGAGTATAATTATGACTATGTGGACGCATTTGTCGGCCCGACGACTCTACCGTCTGGAAACTCGACTCCCTCAGGTGCTTTGAAGTTGGCTTCCAAATTGTGTTTGAAGGATGGTTGGACACATTACCAATACACCTTTGATTCCACGCATACTGGTTTTCAGAGGATCTATTTTCTGTGGCGTAATGACAATTCTGGAGGGACGAATCCACCAGCCGCTATCGATAACGTGTGCTTATCTACAGAGGATATGCAACCGCCGATGATGCAGGTCGTACCAACGGATATCTCCGCCCTTGTTACATGGAATATGGCCGACACGCTCACTCCTGCTTCCTATACCGTTGAGTATGCGATGTTGACAGATTCCGTCATGGCTGTTGTGACAGTTAATGATACGATGTGCAATATTACTAATCTTCAGCCCGTTACGGACTATTTAGTCCGCGTGCGTGCTAATTATGCCGACGGACAATCAGGGCTTTGGCAGATGAGAGAATTCCAAACGCAGCACCAGTTGGCCCATATTCCATATTATTGTGATTTTGAGGATCCTGTGGAAGTCAATAGTTGGCAATATGTTAGTTATGGCTCTGTGAACCAATGGGTTGTTGATACGGCAGCTACACAAAGCGAAGGACACTCCCTTTATGTCAGTAATGATGGTGGATTGACGAATGCTTATACATTCAATTCCCCCTCCACGCTTTGGGCATACCGCGACTTCCATATAGATCCGGAACAAAATCCGTATCAGATTACTTTTGATTTCAGGGGTATAGGTGAAATTTATAATAATACGGTGTATGATTATGCGAAGGTTTTCATTGGACCTGTTGCAACTCCGAATGTGGGATCCAATTACGTTGTAATCCCTGATGGCGCTGTGCAGATAGACACGATACTTTATCAACGAGACCAATGGACTACCTATAGCGACACATTTAATGCCACCACCAGTGTTGTGCGATTGTATATTCTTTGGAGAAATGACGGTTCTTTGGGGAACAATCCGGCAGGAGCGTTCGACAACATCTGCATAGTTCCATTTGGATGCAATCCGCCTGCCGCAATTGCCATTGACTCTGTCTCCTATACGGAAATGTCGTTTAGCATTACGGATATATTGGCTTTTCATCACGAATGGGATATAACGTTGTTGGCGGAAGGGGATACGTTGGACGAATCGCTTGTCCTGACTTTACAAGACACTATGTCACATACATTTACGGAGCTTGACAGCGGCACCGTATATACATTGTACGTTCGCACCCGTTGCGATGAGGAAGACTTCAGCGACTGGATTACGCTCACATTCTGCACACTAATAGACACTTCCATTGTGGATACCACTCAGATTATTGATAGTGTGAGTGTTGCTCACTATTTGCTTGAACATGCGATATCAATATTCCCCAATCCCGCAACACATCACCTTGATGTACGTGCAGAAAGCGATATAAATATCTCGTTCATAGAAATTTACGATATCTATGGCAGATTGGTCTTGCGTTCAGAGGCGATTGAAGATCCGAAACGGGTCCACGTGTCGAAGCTCTCTTCCGGTACTTATCTGATGCGTATCAACACGGATAAGGGTGCGGTGACAAAAAAGTTTGTGAAACGGTGATTTGCCGTAAGATACTTAATTCTACATTTTACATTCTTCATTAAAAAATGTATCTTTGCCGCCGCGAGTTTGCGTTATGAAAAATAGGACTTTTCTATATATATTGGCCAAGTGCCGGCGGTTCATCAAAAAGCACTTTACGGACAGGACCACTGTCCTGATTCTCAGTGTGGTTATCGGGATGTTGGGGGCGGCGGCAGCCATCATCATCAAGAACTTGCTGCACTTCACCACACGGTTGGTCAACCAGGCGTTTGCCGTGACCGACATCAACTATCTCTATCTGATTTTTCCGCCCATCGGTATATTCCTCACGCTGCTGTTTGTACGGCGGGTGGTGCGCGACAACCTCAGCCACGGGGTGAGCATCGTCCTGAAGTCTATCTGCAAAAGCGACGGCATGTTGCGTTTCCATAACGTCTATTCGTCGATGGTGGCGAGCGCCATCACTGTCGGTTTCGGCGGTTCCGTGGGGTTGGAGGCCCCGATTGTGCTCACCGGCAGTGCCATAGGTTCGAACGTGGCGCGTTTTTTCAACCTTAACACACGCCAGACCACTCTGCTGTTGGCGTGCGGCTCCACGGCCGCGATGGCCGCCATCTTCAAAGCGCCTATTGCCGCGTTGGTCTTCACTTTTGAGGTGCTGATGCTCGACCTGACAGGCAGCGCCATACTTCCCTTGCTGCTCTCTGCCGCCACCGGAACGGTGATGTCTGTGCTTTTTCTCGGGCAGGATGTGATGTTCACCATCAGCGGCACACAAGGTTTCTCGGTCCAGAATATTCCGTTTTACATTATTTTGGGTGTGCTCAGCGGCTTCATCTCTGTCTATTTCCTGCGCACTTCGCGTTGGCTGGAAAAACTGATGCGCAAAATCAAGAAGGTATATGTGCGGGCGATCATCGGATCGTTGGCATTATGTCTGCTCATTTACCTCTTCCCGGCGTTCTACGGTGAAGGTTATAACAACATCAACGACCTGCTGCACGGAGAGTGGATTTCCGTGTTCAATAACTCTCCCTTGCTGAAGGTGATGGGTCATGAAGGCTTATTGGTGTTGGCGGTCATCGGCATCATCCTGATGAAGGTCTTCGCCACCACGTTCACCACCACGGCCGGCGGTGTGGGCGGCGTATTCGCCCCGACGCTCTTCATCGGCGCATTCACCGGGTTTTTGGTGGCACACGTCGCCAACCTCTATCTGCACATCCAGCTGCCGTATGTGAACTTCATCCTCGCGGGTATGGCCGGCGTGATGACGGGCGTGATGCAAGCCCCGCTTACGGCTATGTTCCTAATCGCCGAATCTTCAACGGGTTATACGCTTCTGATCCCGCTGATGATTACCGCCGCCTGCTCCTACCTCTGCGTGAATCCGTTCGAGAAATATTCCGTTTACACCCAGCCATTAGCCGAAAAAGACAACCTGCGCACTCACAACAAAGACAAATACGCCCTCCGCAAACTCCCTTGGCATCAGACTATTGACACCAATATCCTCACCATTCCCGTTCACAGTACCCTGCGCACCTATACCGATGTCATCGCACAATGCAAGCGCAACCTCTTTGTAGTCATCGACGAAAACAACCTCTTCTCGGGTCTCCTGGTGATGGACGACCACCGCGACGTTATTTTCAAACAGGAACTCTACGACAAAGTGCACGTCGAGGACCTGATGATTGAGCCCGAAGAGTTCATCTACGACGACGACACGGCAGCGAAAGTGCTGGAGAAGTTCAAACGCACCGGCAACTTCAACATGCCCGTCATCACCCGCGACCGCAAATATATTGGATTTGTCTCTAAAGCCAAGTTCTTATCTGAGTATCAGACGTTTATCGCGGACAACTCGGAAGACTAATGTAGAATGTAGAATGATGAATGCTGAATTATGAATAAAAAACGACTAAATACATTAACCCTCTAATCCTTTAACCTTTTAACCCATAAACCATAAACCTTAAACCTTAAACCATATAATGGAAATAATCAAAACCAAAATTGAAGGACTGTTAATCATCGAACCGACGGTTTTCAAAGATGACCGCGGGTATTTTTTCGAGAGTTATAACGAACAAAGATTCAAAGAGTTGGGCGTTTTAGACAATTTCGTGCAGGACAACCAGTCGTGCTCGCAGAAGGGAGTGGTGCGCGGGTTGCACTTCCAGAAGCCGCCGTATGCACAGGCCAAGCTCGTACGGGTGTTGCGCGGTGCATGCCTCGACTTCGCGGTCGATATCCGCAAGGGCAGTCCCACATACGGGAAATACGAGTCCGTCCTGCTCACTGCTGAGAACTTCCGCCAATTCTACTTGCCAGCCGGCTTCGCGCACGGTTTCGCCGCCTTGGAGGACAACACCGTCTTCGCCTACAAGTGCTCCAACTTCTACAACAAAGCCTCCGAAGGCTGCATCTTGTTCAACGACAAAGACTTGAACATCGACTGGCAGGTGGAGAATCCGATTACTTCGGAGAAGGATATGCAGGGAGTGGCGTTTAAGGATTTCGTGTCGCCGTTTGAATACGAATCCCGTATGTAGAGACACCCCTGAAACTTGAAACCTGAAACCCAGTGTAGAGTTAGTGTAGAGTTAGTGTAGAGTTAGTGTAGAGTTACCCCAGTCTGTATTCGCAATTTCCGTATCTTTGCCGCTTAAATCCTGTCATTATGAAAAAACTCCTATTCCTGCTGCTGTTTTGCGGACTGTTCGTAACCCTTTCCGCGCAAAAAGAAAGATTGTATTCACCTGATGGATATACCATGGTGATGGTCAATTGTTCGACGGACCAGCTACAATATTCCGTTCAAAGCACGCATCCATACATTGACAGTTTAGGAAATGTCTTTATTGAGCCTTCCAAAATTGGAATGGAATTGGATAACGGCACCATTCTCGGACGTAATCCGAAAGTAACGAAAATAGAACGAAAGTCTGTCAATCAGGAGGTCACTGCCCATTTTTATAAAAAAGCGAAAATCCAAGACCAATATAATGAGTTGATTATCAGCTTTAAGGGTGATTTTCAGGTGATATTCCGCGCCTATAACTCCGGCATTGCGTATCGCTTTGTGACAAAACGGAAAGACCCCCTTGTCATAAAGCAAGAGATTGCAGAGTTTAATTTTTCGGGAGATGAACGGAAGTTCTCAAATGGTTCAAGTCGGGAGCCCGAAGCCTTTATCCCGTATGTCAATCGACAACCAGCCAAAAACGGTGACTTTTCCGAACAATTCTGCACCTCTTTTGAAAACACCTACGTGGATACGTTTCTCCGCGACATGGCCAACGACCGACTTGCTTTTTTGCCCATGTTGGTGAAGCAACGCTTTATGCCCCGTTGGGAAAGCAACCTGAATAACTGGCATATACGTCTCGCCGTCATCACCGAGGCCGACCTGCACGACTATCCCGGCATGTACCTCAAGCACACCGAGGGCAACTCGATGATCGGCTATTTCGCGCCGCTGCCGAAGAGGTGGGAGCAGGGCGGGCACAACAACCTGCAGTATGTGGTGAAAGAGCGCGAGAACTACATCGCCAAGACCGCCGGCACAAGAAACTTTCCGTGGCGCGTCATCGCCATCACCACGGAGGATAAAGATTTGGCGGACAATGACCTCGTCTATCTCCTCGCGGAACCATCGAAAGTGTCTGATATATCGTGGATTAAGCCCGGCAAGGTGGCTTGGGAATGGTGGAACAACTGGAACATCTGGGGCGTGGATTTCAAGGCGGGCATCAACAACGAGACCTACAAATACTACATCGATTTTGCCGCGGATAAGGGCATCGAGTACGTGATTTTGGACGAAGGCTGGGCCGTGAACAAGCAGGCCGACCTTTTCCAAGTCGTACCCGAAATCGACTTGCCGATGTTGGTGAAATACGCTGAAAGCAAGGGCGTTGGCATCGTGCTGTGGGCTGGTTATGCTGCCATAGATCAGGATATGGAAAAGGTCTGCAAGCACTATTCCGAGATGGGCGTGAAGGGCTTCAAGGTCGATTTCATGGACCGCGACGACCAGATTGTGGTGAACTTCTACGAGCGGATGGCCGCTATGGCTGCCAAATACCACCTCTTCATCGACTTCCACGGGGCGTACAAGCCCACGGGACTGAGTCGCACCTACCCGAATGTGCTCAACTACGAGGGCGTGTTCGGCTTGGAGCAATGCAAATGGGCCGACAGCAAGACCGATATGGTGAAGTATGAGGTCACGATTCCGTTTATCCGGATGCTCGCCGGTCCGATGGACTTCAAGCAGGGCGCGATGCGCAACGGTGCCTACTGGTGCTATTTCCCGAGCTGGAACGAGCCGATGAGCCAGGGTACGCGCTGTCGCCAACTGGCTGAGTACATGGTTTTTGACGCGCCGTTCGCGATGCTCTGCGACGCCCCCACGGCCTATATGCAGGAGCCCGAATGCACCGAGTTTATCGCCAAGGTGCCTACCGTGTGGGACGAAACCCGCATACTAGACGGTAAGGTCGGGGAATTTATCGTCTCTGCCAAACGCAAAGGCGATATTTGGTACATCGGTGCTATTACCGACTGGAACGAACGTATTATCGAAATCGATCTCAAGGCCTTGGGCATCACCTCCGGCACGGTCACGATGTTCGTGGATGGTCCCAATGCCCATCGCAAAGGCGTTGACTATCAGAAGAAAACGATGCTTGTCCCCGCCGATGGAAAGCTGCTATTGAAATTAGCCCCCGGTGGCGGCGCAGCGGTTGTGGTGCAGTAGGATTCCCACGGGAACCTGTTTGTCCGTAAACTTTACAATTCCACCGCAGGCCAGCCGTAGTCCTGATAGTATTTGACGTTAAGGTTGTGTTGTTTCACGTACTCGCGCAACTGCTCCTTGCGGGCGGCTTCGCGCACATCCTGATTCGAATGTATGTTTTGGTAAATGTCATAGTGTGGACCGAAGATGCGGCGCGCACTGGCGTCATTCCCTGCCCCGTCAACGGTTTGCTCGAACGAGACCACCTTGTATTGGTCGCCCTCCTTCTTCAGGGTCATCAGCCCCGAATGGCTGCCCCCCGAAACGGCCTTGAGCGTGTCGCCGGCAACATTGAACCAGTCAATCCAGAAGTCGCCCCACACAAATGTTTGATTGTCAGTTTCTTCTGATTCGTGCACCATCATGAGCGTAGGCACACAGATCTCGCCTCTCAGATAGTTGCTGCCGATCCCGTTCACCAAATAGTCGCTGACGGCGTTGCGCACGGCCTGTTCCTTTTTGTTGATGGCGATGTGCCGGATGCAGTCGGCCTTGTGCCCGTCGAAGTCGGATATCAGCCATTGGCCGTTCACCTTCTCCATATAGAGTTTATGTTCCTCTATGTCAGGGTTTTCGTCAAAGGAGCCGTCTTCCCATTTCTGGCGCACCTTGATGGTCGCGACGGCATGGGTTTTGTCGGTCAGCTCCACGCCGGTCACCTCGTAGTCGGCGATGGTGCCGCCGTTGCCGGTCACGAAGTAGTGGAGCCATTCGTGGTCCATGGCCTCGAACTCGGGTAGTTGGTTGAACACCGTGTCTAACACATTATAGAAATCAGCCGTCATATACGGTTTCGACTTCTCCGACAGTTCGTGATCGGGGATGTACTGGCACAGTTCTGCCGCACGTTTCTGCAGCTGTTTTTCAGAATCACTACATGCCGCAAACAACAGCGCGGCGATGGCAAAAATGAGGATTTTTTTCATACTATTGGGGATATAATTTATTCGATAAAAAACGAAGTGCAAAAATACAAAATCTGCAATGACTCTCTCTACCGCACCCCAAGTTCCTTAAAGATATTGCCCAGTACTTCGGCATCGTTGCGACAGAGATAGGAGTTTATTTCCATCGTTTCCACGCTGGTGACATCGTTTTCCTCCAATGCTGTTTTTAGTCTTTCCGAAATCAACGGATTTGAATGCAATGGGTACAACCAACACATATCGGGGTTGTTTTTCTCCAAATATTTCTCGTTGAAAGCAAATTTCATAACACCTATTGCCAAGTCTATGTTTTCATGTTCATCGAATTTGCGATTATATTCGGCTTGTACTTTCAAATAGTCATCGTAACTGTCGATTTTTAAGATGGGCTCATTCCCTTTTATTCCCCCAAATCGGGCATAGGAATCTTCAAAAAAAACCGAATTTTTCCAATCCACCATTTCTGGACAACAGAGCTGAGGACGCCTTTTTTTATCACGCGTTTGCGCAAATCTGAGCAGATGATAGTCCCAGGTTTTGTCCTTTTTTCTAATGGTACAGCTCGCCCATTGGTGCTCTTGAATATTGAATTCCTTCAATATTGAATACATTTTTGAACTGACAATAAAGTTATTGATAGTGCTAATATTCAGGCAATAGAGTAAATCTGTAAGGCGGGAGTTCCCTTTTAGCCTGAATTCCGATTGTTTTGGCAACTCATCGCGATTTTGCATACTGTTAAAATTCAGGGGCTGAAAGAGTTCCAATTGTCCCCCCGGGGCACTTCCAACGACTTTTGTTTTTGTCGAATGTTCAAAAATGTAATAGGTATTCATCTTTTGATGTAGTAGTTATTATTATTAGATTTCGTATAAAGTTCAACAATGTCACCGCTGCAAAAATACACAATATTCTATTTTACGTGTTTTCGATGCCTTATAGCACCAAGTGTTTCATCGGATGGCCGCCCCAGAGGCTGTCGTTCACGTAGCGGAATCCGACGCTGGCGTAGAGTGCCTCCCCGCCGGGGTTTCCTTTGTCTACCAAAAGTCCGACCACTGGCAGTCCCATCTCGTCGGCGCGCTGTTTGGTGGCCATCAGCAGCCGTTTGGCGATACCTCTGCGCCGGTATTCGGGCAGCACGGCCAACGAATCCAAGTAGAGTTCCCCGGCCTGCGTCTCATCGTCCATGCCGGTGTGGTCCTTGCCGATCTGGGCCTTGGCGGCTGCGAGGAATGCTTTGCGCAGCTCGTGCAGCTTTCCGCCGTCGTAACTCACGGAGACGCCGACCACCTTTCCGTTGTCCACTGCGACTAAGGTGTTTTGGTAGCTGTATTGCGAGTCTTTTCGCTCCACGAGTCCGGTCATCATCCGGCGGAAGTCGTCTAACCCGTAGCCTTCGCCGCAAAAATAGAGACAGCACTCGTCGGTCATGGCCGTCATGATCAGGTTGGCGATGTCGGAGGCATGAGATTTGCTTGCTTGGGTGATTTCAATCATGATCATTGATTTTCATATTCCATACTCTTCGGGGTCTTCTGCCGCCATGGGCAGGCTCTCCTCGTCAATT
Organism: uncultured Bacteroidales bacterium; assembly: GCA_946409645.1. Taxonomy (GTDB): domain Bacteria; phylum Bacteroidota; class Bacteroidia; order Bacteroidales; family WCHB1-69; genus F23-D06. Next base: position 53,503 of record CAMJXE010000001.1, on the reverse strand, counting down.
CGGATGTAGGATCTGGATTTGCGGCCGAAGGTCTTGATGTAATAGTCGAGCAGCTGTTGCTCCACTTGTAACATTGTCTGCTCCAATGTTTTGGGCTTCAGTTGGCATTCCCACACCACGATGACCTGCCAGCCGTTTTCGGAGAGAATCTCATAGTTTTTCTGATCCCTCTCCTGGTTCCGCCGAATCTTCGTCACCCAAAAATCCCTATTTGTCTTCGGAATCTTGCAACACGTTGAATCCTCAATTGTGCATTGTGCATTATGAATTATGAATTGAACAAAATGTCCGTGCCAAAAGCACCCGTTCACGAAAATTGCCGTCCGGTACTTGCGCATCACGATGTCGGGTTTCCCCGGCACGCCCTTCACGTTGAGGCGGTAACGGTAGCCGTGCTGCCACAGCCATTGCCGCACGCGCTTCTCGGGCGTGGTGTCCTTGCTGCGGATGCGCGACATGCAATAGTGCCGCTGCTGGGGTGTCATCGTGTCGGTCATCGGACGAGACTAATATATCTCGATGGTATAGACGAAATCGAACGTGTCGCGCGGGGCGAGGTGGTGGATGTATTCGCGTTCGGAGACATCCCCGATGAACCCTTTGGAGTCGCAGATGCCGCACCAGGGCTCAAGGCAGACGAACGGACAGCCCTTCTTATGGGGCGCCCAAACGCCGTAGGCTTCTGCTTGCGGACAGTTGACGTTGAGGATGGGATTGCAATGTCTGTCCCACAGCTCGACTTTCGTCACCTGCCCCTGCTCGATCACCAGGGCATCGTGAATGAACGTGTTAGGCATGAGGGGCGTCTCGCGGAGCAGCATCGATTTGGAACTGCGCGGCACGCGGCATCCGTCATCAATGTCCGAGAAGAGGGTGGGAGCGGCAAGTTCCCCTTCTTTGTTGAAGAAACGGACATATCCGTTCACCATTCTGTCGGGATCATAATCCGGCAGCAGGAATCCCGGGTGGCCGCCGATCTGGAAGTAGGCCTCCTTGTCGTCGAGATTTTCCACAGTCCAAACCGCCTTCACAGTATTGCCTTCCAACTGGTAACGAACCTCCAGCCCCAGCTTGTATGGGTACGCGTGCGAATGCTCGTTCTCCAGCATTTTCAGGTGCAGTTCGTGGTCGCTGTCAGAGGCGACCACCGCAAACTTGCTGTCGCGCGCATAGCCGTGCTGGTACAGCGGGTAGGCGACGCCGTCCGCGTGAATTTCGTTGTTGTAGGGCTTGCCCACAGCGGGAAAGAGGATGGGCGCGCGGCGGTTCCAAAATTGCGGGTCGCCCGTCCACAGATACTGACGTCCGTCTTTCGTGAGGCTCTGCATCTCGGCCCCATGTTCCGACACCTCAAGGGTGATGATGTTGTTGGTAAATAGCATATCCTTTTTATTGGTATTATCAAACGGCAAAGATACAGAAAATTACGGCACCAATCCGTATTTTTCGCACAGCCGTCGGAGCGAGCCGTCAGCCTTCATCCGGCGGATGACGCCGTTCACCAAATCGAGCAGGTCGTCTTGGCCTTTGCGCATCAGCACGCCGATTTCCCCGTGGGTGAAAGGGGCGTTCAGGAGCGGCGCCGCCAACCGTGGGTCTGTCTGCACGTACCAGGGTGCTTCGGTGATCTCCGTAATCATCACGTCAGCCTGCCCTTCGGCGATGAGCGACGGTATCTCTTCGTTGTTCTGATGCACGATGATGGTGGCGTGGGTGAGGTTTTGGTTGGCAAACTGCTCGTTAAGTCCTCCCGGATTCACCATCACGCGCACGTCGGGACGGTCGATGTCGGCCAGCGAACGGAAGCGGGTAGTGTCCTCCGTCCGGCAGAGAATGGTCTTGCCGTTGGCCAGGTATCCCTCGCTCATCAGCATAATGGCGCGCCGGGCATCGGTGATGGTGATGCCCCCGATGGCGAGGTCGAAGGTCTGGGGTTCGGCCAAAACGTCGGCGGTCAAGGTCGGCCACGAGGTCCGGACGAACACCACGGGAACGCCTATACTGTCGGCAATGGCCTGTGCCATCTCGATGCCGAAGCCCCAGTATTCGCCGGTTTCAGGCTCGCAGAAGGTCAGCGGCCGGTAGTCGCCGGTGGTGCCGACGAGCAGCTTTCCCCGTTGCTGGATCCGCTCGATAGTCGGGCGCGAGACCGAATATTCCTCGGTGGAGCAGGAGGTCAGGACGACCACCCAGCCGAAGAAGAGCGGCGTGGCGGCGGTGATAATGGCGGTGGCAACCGCCAGCAGCCAGGTGCTGAATTTTTTCTGTATCATTATTATTCTGAAGTCAACTTTGCAAAAATGCCAAATTATTTCAAACTATACTTCGCAATATCTATTCTTATTTTCCTCCAAGTATCGGATGAATTTGCATGGAGTCCTGCTTGCCTTACTCAAACAAAGCGTCCATTGTCACTTCGCTCTGAACAACGCCAGAGTTTTTGCCGGGAAGTACACCATACGTGGTGATGAAAGTGACTACAAGCCCCTTTTTGCATTTGGTGGCTTCTCGGAACAAGGCCGTTCGCGTCCTTAGTTTGTTTGCATATTCCGCCGAAATGATGTATGGCTCTTGGCTGAACTTCATCTCACAGAGGTTGACGATACGGTCGTTGCGGTCAATCACAAGGTCTATCTGCGCTCCATCCCCACGCCATACGCTGGCATTGGTCAACACACCGGCGATACCCAAACTTTGCTTGATCTGTTGCAGATGTACGAGACAAACCAATTCGAAAGTCAAGCCCTGCCATATTGAAACAATTTGATTTCCAGTTAGATGAGACCATCTATTGACATCCTTTGATTGATCGTTTTCTATAAAACGGAGATAGAACAGTGTATAGAAATCTGCGAGGCGGTAGATGACTCTGTTTTTTGTTTTGCCGAATTGGGAGTATTCGATAAGGAAGTCACACTTGCATAGGTTGGAAAGCATTTTGGTCAATATACTGCCTTGAAATCCTGTATGTTGTATGATTTCATTACGAGTCATGCCCTCTTTTTTGGAGAACAGGGCTTTAACAATCGTAATGTATTTGTCGGCGTGCGTAAACAGAGCGTCATAAAGTTCGGAAAATTCATTTCGCAAGGCTCCGTCAGGAGCAAAAAAAAGTTCGTCTATATTTTGTATCAGGCTCCATGATGGATTCAATAGGCTGAGGTAAAACGGTACGCCTCCGAAAATCATGTAGCATTGTACGATTTGGAAACGGTCCCAAGGGCAGCCGGCATCTGCCAAATATTCCTCGACCTCCTGCAGATTGAATGGACGGAGGTATATTCTTGAAGTGATTCGGTTGTGCAGACCACCTTGGTTTTCCATCAGTTTGTCTGACATCCAAGAAGTTGCGGATCCGCTGGCAATAAACAGGATGTCTTTCTGTTGCATGGCCCAAGCGTTCCAGAAGTTTTCCAATGCCGCCACGAATTCTGATTTTGGCGTATCAATCCAGGGCATTTCATCGAAAAACACAATTTTCTTTCCGTGTTTTCCTGCCGATGCTGTTTTCAGGTATGCCGTCAGCTGCTGAAAAGCTTCGAACCAGTCCTTGAATGACAATAAAAACGGTGATTCCGAATACATTTGCAGTGCTTGGGCGAAGTTTGCAAGCTGGCGTTTTTTCGAAAGTTTGTGTCCGCCGGTGAAATAAAATGAGAATGAATCGCCAAATACTTCGTTGACCAAGTACGTCTTGCCAACACGCCGCCGCCCGTACACAATGACGAACTCCGATCGCTTTGATTTTGCAACACGTTGTAATTCAGCTATTTCTTTATTTCTTCCAATCATAAATAGAACTTCTTTTGTGTCGGCAAAGATAGAAAATAATTTCAGATAATCAACCAAAACAGGATAAAACAATATGATTTTGGTGATTTATCCGAAACGATAACCAACCAAAACATCGCAAGAAGCAATGGATTTGGTTGATTATCGTTCGTCATATTCTGATTGTTATCCGGAACCTTTTTTTCAGCAGTTCAATCACCTCCTTCCAACGAAGTGTCGTTCCTGAATGTGACCGGTACCGCGAAGAAACAGCGAATGGGCTGGCCTTGGTTCGTGGCGGGCTTCCAAAGGGGCATCTGCTGGAGGACACGGACCACTTCTTCATCACAGGAGGGGAAGAGCGGCACCTTGATGGTGACCTCTCTGACATGCCCGTCCTTCTCCACCACAAACTCTGCGAGCACCGTGCCGGAGACGCCTTTGTCGCGGGCATCTTGAGGATACTGTATCGTTCTCGCAAGGTAAGCGTGCAGGGAGTCTGGACCGCCGGGGAACTCGGGAAGCATATCAGCAAAAGGCACCAAATTTTCATCATCGTCGATCAAATCTTGATTCATAAGAACTTTTCGCCCAGGTTCCGCCGTCTCCGTAAAGGTGCAGTTACCGTAGCGGTCGATGAAACCTGACAAGCCCTCCCAGTCGTAAGAATCTGTTGAAATGGTTTCCACTTGAAACCATCCGTTCACCGAGGGGCAAATCCACCGGTAAGGGCCTGTTACAAGCGTGTCGCCAGTCTCCTCTATCAACATTTGCTGTTTGTCGAGTGTGGTCACCGTCCCATACCCGTGACCGCCGTGAGCTTGTCCATCATATTGGCACGGCACAATCAGTTCGAAGTCGCGGTTGACGAAACCCCATTTGCCGTTGCGCTTCACGGGAATCATCGTCACGTCGTTCACCCAGTCAATGCCATCAAACGAAAACTCGTCGAAAGCATCCAACTTCTTTCCATTGCGGTCGTAAATTTCACATGTGGCATCCCTGTCCTCATTGTAAAACAACACCGCTATTCGTTCGCCGGATTTGCCTGGAATGCTGGCATCGTAACCTTGGATCAGCACCTCCCCGTTTTTGTTGAGCAGTTTACATTTCTCAGGGTCGTCCCGATCCATACCGTTGTTCATATACAAGCCACCCATCTCCACCAAATCCATGCCGCGGACAAACCATATATGCTGTGTCTCATACTTGAGCGGTATGACAACATTCCCCAAAGAATCCACCACGCCCCATTTGCCGTTCTGACTGACCGAATAAAGTCCTTTGTCACAAGCTAATATACTTTCATACACGAAAGGGAGAATCTCCCGACCAGAGGTTGAAATCACCCCGCATTGGCCTTGCTTTCTCGCTTCAAATGAATTGTTCCCCAAGAAGCGAAGATATTTATAAACAAACGGAATCACCGTGTCGCCGTTCTGGTTGATAACGCCCGCCTTGTCTTCATTAATCACATAAAGGTCAGGTCCAGCAATTTCCAACCATTGATAACGGCAAGGCAGAACCTCATTCCCAAAGGAATCCACCACACCGTATTTGGAACTGCTGTCCTCCACGACGATCATCCCGTGGGAAAACAAGTTGTCCGTTTCCAAATCGCACCATAAAGACTCACTAAACTCTGGAGGAATGACCCATTCCAGCTGCCGGTTCATGAAGCCTGCCGAAAGACTGTTCTTCGCCACCATAATCAGATCGGAATGGTCTTGGAAACGGATGCAGGAGTATTCGCACGGCAATACGGTCTGTCCCTTATCGTTGATGATCCCGTATTTGGACGAATAGGTGCCGAATGGTGTTTTGGTCACTTTCTCTATCACCATCCATCCGTGACGGTCGAAGTTCTCGAAGTGGTCGTATTTCCGTAAGGAGTCTCCGAGTTGTTGCAATCGAGTACGACTCTCCTCGGGCAGCAGAGATGCGGTCGGTTTCATCTGTCCCCACGCAAGGAGCGGGAGCAGCAGGATGGCGGTGATGAGGGAGCGGTTCATAATAGGTGGTTTTAACGCTGCAAAGATACACATCATTTAATTATCCCATTGAATCTTTTAAATATAAGATCCCGTCTGCGTATTACCGCGAGTTCTGCGGGCATATTATTCTCCCGCAGATTCCGCAGATTAACGCTGATTATTATATCGTTGTTTCAGCCTTTCGATCACCTCCCAGTCGGCGGGCAACCACTGCACGCTGTCGAGTTCATCGGGGGCGAGCCAGCGGGCGGCCTCGTGTTCGAGGAGGGTGAGCGAGCCGCTCTCCACGGTGCAGAGGAAGCAGTGCATGGTGAGATGAAACCTGGGGTAGTCCCACTCGACGGTGTGCAGTAGTTCCCCGACGGAGATGCGGGTTTCCAATTCTTCCCATATTTCGCGGCGGACGGCCTCCTCGGGTGTCTCGCCGGGTTCGATCTTGCCGCCGGGAAACTCCCACCAGTCCTTCCAGTCGCCGATGCCCCGCTGGGTGGCGAAGATGCGGTTTTGGGAGTCGTGGATGATGGCGGCGGAAACGGTGATATGTTTCATAACTTATTCGTTCTTGTTGAGGATGACCAACGCGGCGATGACGCCCGGCACCCAGCCGCAGCCGGTGAGGGTAAGGACGATGAGGATGGAGCCGCACCCGCGGTCGATGACGGCCAAAGGGGGGAAGATGATGGAGAGGATGACGCGGAAAATGGACATAAGGAGATAATTTATCTTGATTATTCTGCAAAAATATCTGTATATGGTTTGAATGTGAACAACCGGTTACGACTTTGGCCTGTGGATTCCACAAGGTATTTATCATTGCAAAGAAGTTTGACAATGTCGTTAGCGGCTTTGTATGAAATTCCACAAATATGAGCAGCATCATCGACTGTTATTACCGGATCTTGAAGAAGTCGGTGTATAAGTAATATAGTGTTCGTACTCCGCCGACCATAATGAATACGGATGTGGTTTTCTATTCCTTCTTTGAATTGAATAATTTTTGTAAGAGTTTGAACCGCAAGTGTCGCTGTCTGTTCAATACCCACAAGAAAATATTTTACCCAATGTAACATATCATTGTTTACCCTAACCATGTTAAGGTTATCATAGTATAGATCCTTTCTTTTTTCAAAATATGTGGACAAATAAAGCAGAGGTTTGTCAAGTATCTTTTCCTCCACCATAAAAAGGGTGATCAGAAGTCGGCCAATACGTCCATTACCATCAAGGAACGGGTGGATAGTCTCAAATTGATAATGGGCGATAGCTATTTTAACCAAATCAGGGACATTTACATCTGGATTATTCAGAAAATTCTCAAGATCCCCCATCAATTCACCGACAAGTTGATGATGAGGGGGTATGAAACGGGCGTCCGCAATGGCATTGCCGCCAATCCAGTTTTGGCTTGTCCGGTATTCACCCGGCATTTTATGCTCTCCGCGAACGCTATTCAACAATATCTTATGTGTAGAACGAATAAGCCGTGACGATATTGGGAGTTTGTCAAGGTTTTTGATGGCGTCGTTGATGGCATTGACATAGTTGCGTACTTCTTGCCAATCGTTCCGACGTTCCTCACGCACCTCAGATTGTGGCAAAAGGGCCTCATAAATATGGGTCTGCATGCCTTCAATGCGGCTTGAAAGCACGGCCTCTTTTGTGACGTGAAGTTGAATGAACAGGTCTATATTTGGCACAAGACGAGAGTACGAGTTAAGCTCTCCAAGTCGTAAGGATGCCTTTTCCAAAAGATTGCTTATAGCCGGATCTTTCCACGTCCATTCGTCATTTATTTTAGTGGGGACGAAATACTTATATCCTGTCCCTTGTTCATAATGTCCTGACTGGTAGTTTTCTAATGCTATCATCTCATTTGTATTATTTGGATGCAAAAATACAACTTTTTATTTTACTTTTTGACCGAAAGGTAAAAATAGAAACACCGTTATTTTACTTTTGGCAACAAAAGTAAAACAAGCCACCTTGCTATGTTACTTTTCAAAATTATGCTTTTCCAGACGGCATCCATTTGGGGAGCAGCATTCCGGCGAGGATGAACCAGCCTCCGCCGAGGGCTGCAAGGAGCGGGAACCACGGGAGGACTTCGCAGGGCAGCAGTGCCGGTACGATGGCTATGGCCAAAGCGGGCGCGAAGGGCTTGAACCGTCTGAAAAGAAAGAGCATCGGCGGCACGGTCACGAAGGTGCCCACCGCCATCGGGAGACCCCAACGATGATGGAACAGAAGGCCAGTGAGGGTGCCCAAAGTAGCGGCAGCGACGATGAGTCCCCAGATGGTCCACGGCCGTTCGCGGAAGCCGCTGCGGCGGTTGGCGAACTCGATCATGGTGACCACCAGAGGGGGCACCGCAAGAAAGCGCATGGTGGGAATGGGAGCGCAGTGGGTGACGACTAATGGCAGGCACACGGCGGCCGTGAGCAGGGCCAACTGTCCTCCTCCGAAGGGGTGGTATTCCGGTCGTTCATCTTGCCGGAGCCAGCCTCTGCCGAGAGCCAGCAGCGTGGAAATCACGAGCACGCACACGGGATAGAGCCACGAGGAGGTGTTTATCAGCACGGGCAGCATGGCCGCCGAAACGGTGGGGTACATATTGCAGCGCACCAGTCGCAGCAGCCCCATCACGAGGACGAAAGCGAAAGCGAAGCGGATCTCAAAGCAGGCGGGAAGCCACAGATTGAGGGCCAGTCCGATGGTGGCCGCGGCCGTCAGGTAGAGGGGGATCTGCCATCCGCGTATGTTCCACACCGCCTTGGGCATCAGCCAGAGTCCGACGCACAGCGCGGCCGCCTCGGGGAAGACGATCTCGCGTAGTTCCGAAGCATCCGCCGCCGCCACCATGAGGGTGAGGAAAAGCGCTACCGCAACATTCCGTTTCAGCGAGGAGGAGAGCATCAGGGGGTTGTATTATTTTTCTTGTGCGGACTGCTTCAGCGATTCCAGTGCTCGGCAGAGCTGGTCGGGGCAGGAGGTGGGTTTGCCGCCGCAGCGGATGCCGTTGAGCTTCGGGATGACGTCGTCGATTTTCTGTCCGACGACCAACCGGCAGATGCCTTGGAGGTTTCCGTCGCATCCGCCCATGAAGAAGACCTGCTGGATGACGCCGTTGTCATCAACGGTCACATCGATGAACTGCGAGCAGGTGCCTTGGGTTTTGTAGAGGGTGTGGGGCATAATCAGTGAGATTTGTTATGTTTTACGTATTTCATTAACGTTGCTAAAGAAATTCCTTCGGGTTCGGCGCTCAAATGTCCTTCGCCGATAATCCCATCTTTAATCATTTGAGAAATATTCCATTTCACATCCTTGAATTCATTTTCCATTTCATTTGAATTCAAATCAAACACCACATAATAAAGCCGTGAAGGAGTGTACAAGTTGCGATAAGGCTTTTTCTCCAAATCTTCTTTTGACATTACTCTTGGTCCTTTATCGCTCAATCTTAAAAGCAGTTGAGTGTCACCTTTGTGCAAGAATACATATTTGGCTCCGGTGATTTCTTTTTTCAAGCGCAAAGAGCCAGTTCTTGTTCCAGTTCTTGCATTATAAATATTATTTTTGAGAATCCATTGTAGGTGATTTTCATCTTTGTATGAGCCCAACAACACAAATGTTTCTTCTGGTACCAAGTTGCGATCGTTCCCATACGGCTCCGGCATAGGTTCGCAGACCACGGATGGCTCATTCTTATAGATCTCGTATGTGTGGTACGACATGCGTTCGCGTTGGGAAGCCCTATTGAGCATGTGCTCTAAAATGTCGTGCAAGAAATGCTCGATTTCTTTTGAGTCTTTTTCTATGCTGTTTGGCGACAGGCAAAAGGCTCCCAGCCCAGGCAAAATCTCGTGAAAACCTTTCAGACTTTTGTTTTCCGAGCCAGGGTAAAGAATGTAGGATCCGCTTGTCCGCCGAATCGCATCTTTGTAAGCATGCATTTTCAACAAATCCACCCGTTTGTAGATGCCTTTTTCTTCTTCCTTCTTCTCCTGATTCATCAGCAAATCTTCTTCCGAAAGTTCTGCATCCTCATCTTCAAAAGTATGTGTGTCGTCAAGTTCTCTTTCGTTGAGCAGGATTCGGTTCAGTTTATACTTTGCATCAAAATGGATGTGAACGATGAGGTCTTGTTCTTCTGCTTCGTTTTCCTTGATGTTTCCCGACCAAATTGACAAAGTGTAATCGGGACGCATGGCGGTGGTCCAAGAACCGCTTTTGTCCAGTTGGTCGGATGTGCTGAAAGTGCGGTTGTAATACAAGCGCACATTCAAAGTTCGAGAGGCTTCGCGGAACTGACCACCAATCATTTTCATGTGGCCTTGCTTGAGTTCCAGATTGATGTGGTCCTTGTCGGTTTTGACTAACTTCTTTTCATCTTCTTCCGTCAGTTCCAAATGGAAGGTTTCTTTAACGATGTCAAGCAACTTGAAGAACACCCAATATTCGTAAAGAGCCGCCACATTCCGTTTGCCGGCTTGATACACGTTGTCGCCGCCTTTCCAAGTGATTTGTGCCGCCAGTTTCGACATCATCCAGGCCTGCAGCACTTCCCGATAGCCTTCTTTGCGCTGCAATGCGGGACTATTCAAAGTCATAGTCCGCAAGTTGGAAACATCCAGGAAGAAGCTGCGGCTCAGCCATCCCGTCAGTTTGTTTGCCGTCAGTTCAGCCTCGGTTTTCAGTCTTGGACTGGCATTTTTGCATTGCTGGATGATGCTGCAAAATGAAGAAAACGACTGTAATACAAACTTCACAAAACGGTTTTCCGTCACATCGACAGTGTCTTTCTTGTAGGAAACCGACAATCTTCGCGGAACGCTGTCGATATGGTCGCCAATAGTTATTCCTTCTCCCAGTGGCAACCGATTCTTATTGGAGGCAATCTGTTTTAATTCCTGCCGCCCGAGTTTCTTTACGGAACAAATGTCTTTCTCTATGATCGTTCCCGTCCATTTGTGGATAGGATTATAAAGAATCTTGTTCAGGGCTTCTTCAAACTCTTCGCTGTCAATCAGTGATTTCATGAAAGCGAATTGCTGATAAAGTGTGCGGCTGTCCTCGTTGGCATCCACCTCGAACCGTTGGGTTACGGGTGCGCCTTGCATCATCACCAAATCCGTGAAGTGGCTGGTGATGTCGTGGAGCATTGTCTTGTAATCCGTCCGGTAATCCATTTTGACGGAACGTACCTCAAAGCTAATCTCGGCAACGAAGTCTGCATCGTTGGTGACAGTCAGCGTCAGGCAACCGACATAGATGCCCGTTTTGATCAGTCCCCTCGACGGGTTGCTCTTGAAAGGCCTGACAAGTTCGTGTTCCTTGAAACGGTAATTGCCCTCGAACTCGTATTCATACTCCTCGCCCTCCACCAATTGCCAACGGGCTTCGCCCATTTCGGCAGCCTGCTCGTCTTCGAACACTTTCGCATTCGAGGATTGCGGATACACCAGCAGCCTCACGCTTCCGTGCTTTCCTACGATAGGTATGTCAAGATGGTCTGCCATAATATCATTTTACTTATTGATGCTTTTTTGCAAAAAATCACAATATTCCTGTAGTGACCGCTGCATAACATCTTGAGGAATCAGTTTGCGTTGATATTCGGCAACCATAGTTGGACTAAGAGAACGGCTTAATGTGTATTCAACCATGCTGCGGTCGGCAGATGGACATAAAATGATGCCGATACTCGGATTCTCGTTCTCGCGTTTAACATCACGGTCAAGCGCCTCCAGATACATATCCATCTTTCCAACAAATTCTGGTTCAAAATCCGTCGCCTTCAATTCTATGGCCACAAGGCATTGCAGTGCTCGGTGATAAAACAGCAAATCTATTCGTTTTGTCGAGCCACCAACCTGAACACCGTATTCACTCTCCATGAACAGAAAATCTTTGCCTAACTCCATAATGAATTCCTTCATGTGTTCCAGCAGACCATTGTGCAAGTGATGCTCGTTGTGTGACTTTGGCAGATTCAAGAAATCCACAAAAGCCCTGTCTTTAAGGATGAAGTCAGCATTGGGATACTCGTCCAGAAGAGCAGGTGACAACATCTTGTCCTTTTCAAGCAATGCCGAATATGTTTGGTTGACAATGCATCTACGAAGTTCTTCGGTTTTAAGATGCTGTTGTGCAGCATAGAGCATATAGAACAGCCGCTCTTCGTTTGAACGACAACGGTTCATGATTTCAATATGGCTTGTAAAAGGTATTAGACCGAGCACTGCAGGCATTGTGATTTGGGCGGTTTCTATTTGTGCAATTGCCAATTGCACAAATGTTTCATTTGACAAATGCGTTTCCTGAAAATGTGCAATCGGTAATTGCACATTTTCAGGAAGCTGAAGCCGCATGACCAAATCGGAGAATTCCTTTTTGGCATAGAGGTCATAGAATTTGACCATATTGTACAGGTGACGCTTGCCAAAGCCTCTCCGTTTCGGATTCATACGTTTTAAGTAATCGGCCAATTGACTTACTACTTTGTCGCCCCATGCCGATGATTTCAGCTGTGTTGAAATATATTGTCCAATTTCCCAGTTTGTTAGCAATGCTTCGCCATTCACCAACCTGATGGCAGATTCGCGATGCCTCTCAATTATGGTGTTCACATAAGCAAATTGTTGCTCCAATTCGCTCATGTTTTCACTTGTCGTCTTGATTCTATTCTTCATAAGATTACGAACAATTCCATTCGTCATAAATGAATTTCCAATTACGCCTCCGCAAAACTAGTAAATCCATTGTCCACCACAGCATGGTACATCCGCTGAATCTTCTCCGCCGATTCGGGATATTTGAAATCTGTAGCATTAAACTCGGCATCTATCTCTTTGGAAATGCCATTTTTTTGGCAGAGTTGCCATAATGAAGTGAGCACGGGCACGAGTTTCTTGCGGGATCCATGCAGTTTTGGCAGCAGTTTTTGCAGGATAGCGGTGTCTATTGCAGCATTATTTTCCAAATCTCCTTCCGCAAAGTGCAGGTAACGGCTGATTTCATTTACGGTACGGTAGCCAAACTCGGCATTGACTTTCTTCAACTCGGTGAAGAACGAGAGCAAAACCGATTTTTCATCCGCATTGTCAATCTGAATTTGTGACTTGGCTTTGTTCACGAAGTCCGCAGCCATATCGGCGCAGGCGGAATAGGCGTTTTCGAGGTGGATGTCTTTCGTCTCATTGAGATATTTCGCCATCTCATCGGGTGCAATCTTGAATTCAATCACGTTGGCGCGGTCGAGCACCTTGGGGCTGAACATATAGGTGGTTTCATCCACGTTGATGGTGCCGATGATGAAGACATTCTTGGACAATTCAACTACTTTGGGAACGTTTCCTTTTTCATTGTCCCAAAGTTTGATAGGTTCGCCCGACTCCATGGCGCTGAGAAAATCGGCAAAGTAGCGTTCCACCACGCTGAGGTTCATTTCATCGAGAATCAGGAAATAGGGTTTGCTCTGGTCCTCGTTGGCTCGCATCAAGAGTTGCAGCACGCCGCTTTCGGGCAGTACGTATTCATCGTTTTTCAGGGCATTGGGATAGCCCAATAGCGGCTCGCGGTTGGTCCAATCCGCCCCGATGGAAACCGAACAGACCTGCTCCTTGATGTTCTCGCTCAGGCATTTGGCGAAAGCCAACGCTAATTGCGTCTTTCCCGAACCTGCCAGCCCGCTGAGGATCACGAAAGGCTTGGCCATCAGCGAATAGGCGAGGCGCTTAATGAGGGTTTCGGAATAGATTAGGCCAGTGGAGAGGAGGCTTTCGATAATGATATTAATGGAGAACAGTTGTATATCATTATTAGTTTTACTCATAATGATATTGTGCGCTTCTTTAAAATAATTGTTACTTTGTGTTGATGAAGTATAATGTCCATCTATCTTAGTTTGGGATAAAAAAAACTGATATTGACTAATAGCAGCCGAATACATTCGATTCCCTACAATATCAAATTCTTGTTCCTTTATTTTTTCAACAATTTCAGATACTATATCAGGATGAAGTACCTCAAATAAATCATCATGGTTAGAACAACTTTTGATAATTGCTTTTACTTCACTCTTATTCGGCACCGTTTCACTATATGCTTTTATTGTTCGCTCTTTTTTGCCGCGTTGTTTAAGGTATTCGATAAATAATTGTTTTGTTTTTATACTATCCATAATCATTGTATTAAATTGCCTTGAACCACATCAATTCTGTTTGATGTGGTGAATTGGATGTTTTTTAGATTATTTATTAGATTATTGATGTCTTCCGAATGGCAGTCTATAATCTCGTCAAGCCCAATAATATCCCCGCTCAAAATTTTAGCTTTTTGAACAGTTGCTTCTGCCGAATCCATAGTTAACAAATAGCATTTGGATTTACGATGAACATATTTCAAGGCAATAGCTTCTAAGTCCGCTTGTTTATAACGCTCTCTTAAACTAGTTTTAAGAGAAAGGCTTACTGGGGTTGATTGACAGTACAATAAAGTGTCAAAATTTACATTTGGGACAAATGCGACTTTAGCTTGAGTATAGAAAGGTCTTATCCCTTCACGATACAACAAAGTATATATAATATATTCAAATATATTTCCGTGTAGGGTAGGCCTCCCAGCTTGATTTAGAGCTCTCCAATATCTTTCAATATAATCTTTTGGCGTATTGTATTCAATTGTCATAAAAGTACTACCTTGGATAAGACTATCGAAAAGTCTTGTAGAGGCAGATTCATTTTTTGCTATTTGCTGATTTACTAATTCTCCCATATGATTTATTATTATCAAGTTTTATTCTTTTAATGATTTGTTCTGCTGTAGCCTGAATGGCAGGAATAGCAACAGAATTCCCAAATTGCTTATATGCAGAAGCATCAGCAACGGGTATTATAAACGAGTCGGGGAACCCTTGCAATCTCGCCCATTCTCTAGGTGTCATCCTCCGCCATCCATCATGATTGATCTCACCTTTAATGTTTGTGACTGGTGTGAAATCCGTTAAACGATGATCTATCACTATATTTCGTTCGCGTCCCATGCCTCCAACAACAATGGCATTGGCAACACCATCATCTGGTATGATTTCATAACCAAATCCGTTGCCCTTGCTCTCGTGACGCTTTTTGTGCTCAATTAATGTTTGCTGGTATTGAGTTGAAAGATAATACTTGGGAGAGACTTCTTTGTCTTCCCTTATATCGATGAATCGTTTGGTCTTATCTGTAGGTTCTGGATATTTAAAATTCTTGACTTTCATGTCTTTACGGAATCCAACAATATAAATTCTCTCTCTATGTTGTGGAACTCCAAAGTTCATAGCATTGACGATTTCTGGATCGGGTACATAATAATCCAAATCATTTCGCAACACGTTCAGGATTGTGTCGAGGGTTTTACCTTTATCATGAATCACCAAACCTTTTACGTTTTCTAAAAAGAATGCTTTGGGGCGTTTTCTGCGCAATATTTCAGCCACATCAAAGAACAAAGTACCTCGAGTTTCTTCAAAACCACGGCGTTTGCCAGCAAGAGAGAAAGCCTGGCATGGAAATCCTGCACAAAGAACGTCGAAATTGTCAGGAATGTATTGCTTTGTTGTCTCCTTTGTTATATCACCAAAAGGAACCTCCCCGTAATTTGCCAAGTAGGTTTTTTGTGCTTGTGAATCCCACTCTGAAGAATAAACACATTTTCCACCGAGATTTTGCATGGCAATACGAAAACCTCCAATGCCTGCAAACAGATCAATGAATGTAAACTTTGGATTTTTAGGAGCAGGGAAAGGAACAGAGAATAGTTCAGGGAATAAATTGTATTGAGGGTCAGGCTCTTTGACCATTCCGACTTGCACAACATCCTCTTTGCCGTATAATAAGTTTAATGCATCCTTTTCAAAAGGCTTGGCGTATTTGGTGTTCGCATTTTGAAGATAATGCGTGATGATTGCGGAATCATCGTTTGTTGTTATTTGTATATTTCTTTTAATCATCTTTATGTTTAATCTTACGTGTTATTCCACAAAATTCAAAGCCCTGTTCTGTGGAAGCCACCAATACTGGCAAAAAGGTCTATGAAAGTGTATTTTTTTTTTGGCATAATCAATCTTTATTATATTGTTCCAGTGCGGCAAAACGCTGCCGTGCCATGGCGATGGCCGCTTGTAATTTTTGTTCCAAAACCTTTTTGTCAGGAAGCACTGTCATGTATTCGGCAACCCGTATATTACTGTCTTCCAAATGTAGCAGCTCGACATGCTCCTCGTTTTTGCCTGCACACAATATCAGGCCAATGGGCGGATTCTCACCGTCAACATGCTCGTATTTCTCAAGCCATCGCAGGTATAGCTCCATCTGCCCCTTGTAAGCGGCTTTGAACGTGTCTATTTTCAAGTCGATAGCTACAAGGCAATGCAAACGGCGGTGATAAAAAAGCAAATCGATATAATAATCCTCATTGTCGATGGTTATCCGCTTCTGTCGTCCCATAAAGGCAAAATCGGACCCCAGCTCTTCGATAAAACGTTGCATTTCCGATACAATGGCGTTCTCCAAGTCTTTCTCCGAATAGGTGTCGCGAAGCCCCATGAAAGAGAGCAGATACGGGTCTCTGAACACAAGGTCGGGGGTCATCTGGTTTTCCTGTTGCAACAAGTCCAAATCGTGTTTTATAGTGGCCTCCGGTTTTCGGCTGATAGCTGTCCGCTCAAACAACTGGCTGTCTATTTTGTTCCTCAGTGTACGCACACTCCAATGTTCAACAATGGCAAGCTGTTCGTAAAAGGATCGTTTCAGGGTGTCCGCTATGGGAATCAGAGCAATAAAATGTGTCCATGTCAATTGTCGTATCAGTGGTACGACAATCTTTTCATTGTCATATACTGCGGCAAACTGCATCATCCGCCTCAGATTTTTCTCTGCAAAAGATGTTCCGAATTCTTCCGTCAGCTGTCTGGCTATTGTCGCAACAATCTGTTTCCCGTATTCGGCCCGTTCGCCCTGAAGTATAAAGGAGTTGATTTGTCCGCCTATATGCCAATACAAGAGCGTTAGCTCCGCATTCACCGATACGGCCATCTTTTGCCTTGCCGCCGAAATCAGGCCACGCAAGGAGTCAAGCAACAGGTTTGAGCCATGTTGTGGCAGATTGTCCGTGTTATATGTTGTCAAATCCATTATAGGTCACTTTTTCCATTGTATTTCGTCCCACAAAACCACATTTTCACAGCATTCACGTCACGCCTTGCCGCGTGGGATCCGCCAATGCCCGCGAAAAGGTCGATCACCAAGGGGGTGCCGGTTGCCTTATGTTTCTGACTTGCCGCCATTTACCGTTAATTTAAAACAAGCCCGCAAAGATAATCATTTTTTCGTTTGTCGCGGCTGCGTTCCTTCCCCTCACTCCCGCTCGAAAATCTCGTGCAACTCCTTGTTGCTCAGCTTGCCGATCCAGCTTTCGCCCGTGGCGACCGTCAGTTCCGCCAAGCCCTTCTTACGCTGGATCATCTCGTTGATGCGCTCCTCGAAGGTGTTCCGCGTGATGAACCGGTGCACCAGCACGTTCTGGTGCTGCCCGATACGGTAGGCCCGGTCGGTGGCCTGCGCCTCTACGGCGGGATTCCACCAAAGGTCGTAGTGGATGACGTGGCTCGCGGCCGTGAGGTTCAGGCCCGTGCCCGCCGCCTTCAGTGAAAGCAGAAACACTTGGCCGCCCCGCTCGCTTTGGAACTGGTCCACCAACGCTTTGCGCTCCTTGACGGAACAGCCGCCGTGCAAAAACAGGGGTCGCTCGCCCAAACGCTGCCCAATCATTGTCGCCAATAGTTCGCCCATTTCCTTGAACTGCGTGAAAACCAATACTTTCTGGTTGCTTTCGACAATGCTCTGCAATAGGTCGAGCAGCAATACGGTCTTGCCCGAAAGCTCCGGTGCCACCTCCCCGTTCTTGAGAAACAACGCCGGATGGTTGCAAATCTGTTTGAGGGCAAGAATCATCTGTAACACCAGCCCCTGCCGCTTGAACAGCGACTTGCTGTCGGTGCTCTCGATGCCCTCGATCTCCTTCATCGCCTCGTGCAGGGTGCGCTCGTACAGCGATGCCTGCCCTTCGGTGAGATATACCGCCTCGTTCTGCTCGATTTTGTCGGGCAGGTCGCTGATGATGCGCTTGTCGGTCTTCAGTCGGCGCATCAGGAAAGGCGCAGTGACCTTGCGGAAACGTTCCGCCGTCTCAAGGTCGCCGTTGCTTTGGATGGGGCGGGCGAAATGGTCCTGGAAGTATTTCGGATTACCTAAGTAGCCTTTGTTGGCGAAGTCCATCACCGACCAGAACTCCGACAGGCGGTTCTCCACAGGAGTGCCGCTCATGGCGATGTGCGTGGTTGCGGGGAGGCTGCGCACTGCCTTGCTCTGCGCGGTTTCGGCATTCTTGATGTTCTGCGCCTCATCAATGACCACCACTTGCCATTTCCGCTTTTTCAACAGGGCCACGTCGGAGCGTACCACACCGTAGGTCGTCAGCAGGATGTCGGCCTTGAACCGCTTGATGTCGCGCTGCTGTCCGTGATAGACGAACACCGACAGTTCTGGTGCGAATCGGGCGACCTCCTCCTGCCAGTTGGTGATGAGGCCGGTGGGCACCACGACGGCCGCTGCAGTCTTCGCCGTGAGAAGGCCGTCGTCCTTCATCTTCTGCAGGAGCGTTATGACCTGCAGGGTCTTGCCCAGGCCCATGTCGTCGGCGAGGATGCTGCCGAAGCCGATGCGCATGTTCCGGTACATCCACGAGAACCCGCGCTTCTGGTAAGGCCGCAAGGTTGCGTTAATTGTTTTTGGCACAGGTGTCTCCGCCTGTTCGGTGAGTTCCCGAATCAGCTTCCGTGCTTCGGCACTCAGCTCCACAGCGGCACTGTCGTAGGATTCGGACAGGGCGGCCTGCAGCAGCTGGTTCGGTGCCAGTTCCCGTTCGGCAGCGAAGGCTTTCTGCAACCGTTCCAGATCCCCTTCCTGCACGTAGATGTACTGGTTTTTGAAGCGGATGAGTCCGTCGGCGTTGCGCATCAGCTTCATGAACTCCTCCTTCGACACTAACTGGTCGCCTAATGCCACCCTCCAGTCGAACTCCAGCAGGTCGTCCAACCGGAGGAATCCGGCGTCGGCCTCCTTTTTGCGGGAAATCTTCACGGAAGGGCGAGGCCGGATTAGTGTCTGCATCGACTTGGGCAGTACTACACGCACGCCCAAGAGGCGCATGGCAGGGATAATCTCGGTGAGGAACGGTGCGAAAGTCTTGAGTGTGAATAAGATGGGACGTTTCGCCTTCTCGTTGATATACGGTTCCAACCCTTTCACAAACGGAATCAGGAGCGACAGCTCTTTCAGGATGGGGAACCGATCGGATTCGTGCTTTTTTTTGGTGAGAATCTCTTGCAACGGCACATCCTTGCCTTTGAGGCTGACCGTCAAATCGAGAGAGAAGCCCTCATCGCATTCCGAGACGATTAGTGTGGTGCGGTGCTCGCCGGTGGAGAGGTGCAGGCGGTCGAGCCATGCCTTGATGCCGCCGGGAATCTCCTTTTCGCCCACTCCCTGGAATGCCTGTTCGTTGTCGATGAAGAACATCTCCAACACCTTGTTGCCGAAGCAGTTCTCCGACAGCATAGAGACGAACCAGGTGACGGCCCACGAAAGGACAGGCACGGCGGGTTCCTCCACGTATGCGTCTTTCGAGTCGCCTGGGGTACGGAAGCGTACCATGTCGGGCGGGATAAGGCGGGCGAGCGACTCCACCATCCGTTTGACCTCTTCGTCCAACAAGGCGGGCAGCCAGCGAATGATGTAGTGTTGCTGCGGAATGGCGACGATCTGCGGGACAATACAGCCTTTGTAGAGCAGGTGCAGGGCGGCCATCAGTGCCTGGTGCATCGCGGCGACGGTCGGATCGAAGTCAGCGATATAGTCGGCGGGGATGGCGAGAACGGAGACCGGGATTTCGTCTTCTTCAGGGAGAATGGTTCCGACATGTTCGTTTGTGCGGGACAGCGTCGGGCAGATGAGGCCGTTTTCCGCGATGACAAAGGTTATGCTGGCAGTGCGGAGCACTGGCAGTGCGTCGGTGTGAGTGAGTTCCACGAAGTTTTTCTTCCCGCTCAGGATGCGCTCCGCTTGCCGGGAGAGCTTCTGCATTTGTGCCAAGTAGATATTTTGGAAATCGCTTTGCGGATAGAACGGAGGATTCGGGGCGAGCAGGTGGCAGAGTGGTTCGGTGAGCGAAGGAAGACGGGAGAGATCGATGCGCTGGAACGGACTGTTTTCCGTCTGTTTGGGTTTTGTTTTCCGTGTTGTGAAGAGGGTTTTCCACTCCGGGACGGCGAGGTCGGTGGCGGTGTCCACGGAGATGCCCCGGCGGGCGAACTCCGTCTGGAAGTCCACGCCATGCAGAGCGAAGATGAGAAATGGGTTGTTGTCGATTTCGCGGCTCATCATGTAGATGACGGCGGCGAGGTGTTTGCAAGGGACGGCCCAGTCGGGGCAGCTGCAGTGCATGTCGAGGTCCTTCCACGAAGTGGGGAAGATTTGCAGGCCGATGGTCCGGGCCACGTCCATGACCTGGGGGCTCAGCTCGCGGTTCATCAGCTGTGCCAGCAGCGTAGGGTTTTCTATCACACTGTCTATCAGTAAGTCAATCTCCTTTTGGGAGAATTTCGGAACGATGATAGAGACCTTGTAAGGGGTCTTACGGGAACCTTGTACCTTGGCGGAGATGAGGTTGCCGCTGACGGCGATGTTCAGCACGGCGCCTTTGCGGGCGTAGGAGGCGCCACGCGGCAGCCGGTTGCTGAAGTCAATGCGGGCGAGGGCTTTCAGCCATTGTTCGCCCCACCATGTCAATCCGAATTTCTGGGCCATTGTCTTGCAATTTTGAAAGGGCAAAAGTAGGAAAAATTCGGATTGTGACTTGTGACTTGTGATTTGTGATTAGTGATTTGTGACTTGTGTGGGTTTATGCGGCCGGGCTACATCAGAATCAGGCAGGCGATTTGCCAGCGGTCGGGGATGAAATCAAAGTAATAGACCGGCGCTCCCCAGCGGTCTTTCTGCCGCAGGGTCTGTCCGTCGAGGTAATAGAGCGCAGTGCCCCAACGGTCTTTTTGTCGGATGGTCAGCCCGTCGAAGTAGAGCAGCGGCTCGCCCCAGCGGTCCTTTTGTCGCACCGTATGTCCGTCCATGTAGATCAGGGGCTGCCCCCAGCGGTCCTTCAGCCGCACCTGCTGCGTGGCCGCGTCATACCATAGCAGCGGATCGCCCCAGCGGTCCTTCATCCGGATGGTGTTCTCTTGCATGTAGAAAAGTTTCGCGCCCCATTTGTCCTTTTGATAGACGGTCTGGGCTTCGCCTGTGACGGCGAAGAAGACGATGAGGGCGATGAGGGTGGTGATTCGTTTTACCATGCGGCAAAAATACAATTTTTAGCAGCCCGTTTCCTCGACTATGCCGACCCGCTTTGCTTCCCTCTGTTTCATTTGTGGCCTCCTGTCTCTTCTTTCGGCAGACTGTCTGTCGTGTCCTGCATTCCCGCCCCGGCTCCCACTACTCTTCCTTGCCACACCACCTTTCCGTTCCAGGTAACGGTCCACTCACCTGAATAGTATTCTGTGAGTTTTTTGTTCTCTTTTCGGTATAATGGTTTGTTTTTTTTCATCTTTAATTCCGCAAATTTCTTTCAATTTTAGCTGTTGAAAATAAGCAAGTCGTTGTTAATAAATAATGGGGACTTCTATTTTTTATTCAAGTTTCGCATGTTAGAAAAAGAGGAAAAATAAGTGCGTGAAGAATGTTCCCGGCCACAGCGGACAGCAGCGGCCGAAGCACAATTCCCCTTCTGTTTTAGAACTACTCTTTATACACATTTTTCTCTTAATAACATTTCTCCAACCCTCCATATAACTCAGAGAGGTTTTGTATCTTTGCCCGTGTTTTGAAATATTTCAAGGAATCGGGAACGATGTCCGAATCGGGAAGCGTCTAGGATGGCTTTCCGACAAGATGGTGACCAAGGGAACCAGCATCATCAACAGCTGCTGCGAGAACAATACCGAGCGTATGGCAGCGTACCGTTTAATCAACAACAAGAAGCTCACGATGGAGGAAATGGTCGAGTATTTGGCAAAAGGCTGTTCGAAGGGGTGTTCCGACCTCTCACACGTGCTGTGCATACAGGAAACGACAGAGGTCGTGTTCCGCCATTCAGGCCGCCTGTCTGTTAGGGACAGGGATTTCGGCTACGGCACGAGCGAGCTCGACCAGTACTGCATCTTCGCCCACCCGTGCATGGTGGTGGATGCCGACAGCAGGATGCCCGTCGGTTTCAGCCACATAAAGGTGTGGAGCCGCGACCGTGCACAGGGCAGAAAGAAGGCAACGCAGCGCAGCTTGTTGAAACTGGAGCAGAAGGAGTCCTTCCGCTGGGCCGAGGCCGCCTCGGAGAGCACCGCCGCGCTTCCCAAGAAGGTGCGAAAGACGATGGTGGGCGACAGGGAGAGCGATATCTATTCGGTCATGTGCAAGGACCTCGCCGCAGGCTGCGACTTCCTGATCCGCTCCATCCACGACCGTCCCGTGGACTGCGACGTGGAGGATGGAAGACTGGGGATGAAGGAATACATGGAAAGCCTTCCTGTATCCTACACCTACGACCTGTACCTGCGCGGTCACAAGGGCAGGAGCTCTCGCACAGCGAGAATGACGCTCCGTTACGCCAAAGTCACCATACACAAGGGACGCAAGTGTCTGGACGACGTGCCGGAGGAACTGACCTGCTACTGTGTCTATGCGATGGAAGACCCTTCGAGTGTCCCTGCCAGTGAGGCGCCGATAGAGTGGCAGTTGCTGACATCGCATGTGGTGGACACGGCGGAACATGCCGTGCAGTGCGTGGAATGGTACAAGTGCCGCTGGTTCGTCGAAGAGTTGTTCAGGGTCAGTAAGTCTGAAGGCTTCCGCATAGAGTCGGTACAGTTGGAGAGCGGCGCGGCCGTGAAGAAACTGATAGTGCTGACCATGTACGCGGCATTGCGGTGCGTGACACTGAAGCGGGCCTACGACGAGCAGGACGAAAGTGTTCCGACAAGCCGACTGTTTGACGAGACGGAACGGGAACTGCTGGATGTGGAGATGGAACGTATTCATCGTCATTCGCCCAAGGCACTGGATGGGCGAAACCCTTTCCGCGAACATTCGCTGGCGTGGGCTGCATGGATTATCGCACGACTTGGGGGGTGGAGCGGTTATGTCAAAGCGCATGGAAAACCTGGCTACATTACCATGAAGATTGGCCTTGACAGGTTTAACCAACACCTTGAAATCATAGCTTTCGCAAGATCCAAAAATGTGTATAAAGAGTAGTGTTTTAGAAGGGGTGCCCGTAGGGCGGGGTAGTAATATTAAACATCAGAATTCCTTGTGAAAAAATGACCATCATCAACGATATTCGAATCAAAGGCCATTATGTTCACAACCTCCCTCGGTTTCGTATTGTCTTAACTTATCTGCCAATATAATCTTATTATTCTTGTCGATGCTTATGAATCCTTGGTCGAAAGCTTTATCGTACAAAGCAGAAAGGCAGATGCCGTTTTCAGGGTTCAGCCTTTCCTTTTCGTTCACTGCCCAGGGCACAATATGGCTGGCCACCAACAGTTCGGGAACGGAAATGCCCGTGATAGCACAACGGCTTTCGTAATTGTTCAATATCATCGCCCGAAAAGCATTCTGGTTTATCCGTTGCTTTACATACGCCATTCTGTCCATTCCTTTCAACTGGGAATCGTCTATTCGCAACGATTGCTCAAAAGTCTGTTTCCGTATCCGATTCCTGATGGTCTCCGCTTCCAAAAACAATTTTTCTTTGTTGTCAGCAAATTCTTCCCAATAAGGCATACACACACTTAATCCGCCCGGCATTCCTGTGCGTCCGCTATTGATAATGTAAGGATCACAAGCAGCAAAATTTACCAAACGCAGGGCAACGGCGTTTTCCGTCCTGTTCATCAGCTTGGCCAACTCTCTGACCTCCAGCGTGGCATGGTTCAACCGCCCGAATGGTAGCTGAAAATACAGTGCCAATGTCAGAATCATTTCGTCTCGTGTCCAAAGTCGTCTAGGCATAATGGTTTATAATTTAGTGCAGCGTGAAGAAATGTATATTTCATCACGCTGCAAAGATACACATTTTTCCACATATTACCTCCACTGTGTCAATGTCGGTGAACAATTCTATGAGTGTGTGTTGAATAATTAAATTATTCACACCGGCATCGCCTGTAACACTTTGCCGTCAATCAGTTTCCCGTTTTTGTGTTTGCTTCTTTTAACACCATCGCTGCCCCAGGTGCCCCATTGTTTGAAAAAGAATAACCCGCCTTGGGTTTCGGTTTGTTCTTGAATGGAATCTATCCACTCTCTTTTCATCGGGCGGGCTTGCGGACCACTCTCGCCACCCACAATCACCCAGTTGATATTATTCAAGTCAAGCTCACCTAAATCTTCGATGAGCGGCTCGCAAGAAAGAAATCGAATCGGGGCATCAAGCACACGCAAACAGTCGATTCTTGATTTAGAAGATTGTGCTTCGACCGTCACACCCAACCAAACATTTTGCGGTACATCGTGGGTCAGGAAATACTCCGCCATTCTCTCGGCACGTTTGGTAAGCAGTTGGTAGCGGTGTTGAGGTGTGCGACGTATCGTATCCATCACCTTGTCAACAAAGCCAAAAGGGACATCCTTGTGGAAAAGGTCACTCATAGAGCAAACAAAGATGGTATGCGGCTTTTTCCAAGCGAGTGGTTCCTCCAAACAATCGTTATGTAACGTCACCTGAAAACCATTGGCATACTTTTCCATCCCCATTGCTTTCAGCCTTCTTGTCATCACTTCGGCATAACAGTGGGCGCAACCAGATGAAATCTTGGTGCATCCTGTGACAGGATTCCAAGTTCTGTCAGTCCATTCTATTTTGGTGGTTCTCAACGATCAATATTAAACGAATCAATGCAGCAAAGATACTCTTTTAAGAGAAACATAAAACACAAAAGATATCATTTTTATCAACAGGGTGTTTGTCACGCGGTTTACTTATGTTGTTTCCGTTGTTACCTCCTCCCCCCTCAAACCATACTTCCCCATCAACCTCTGCACCAACCAAATAACCTCTTTTTTGTCGAGCTTGTAACCCAACACGTCGTAGTAGGCGGTCGCCGCGTGGTTCCACCTGTAGGACATCACGGGCCCGGGTTCCCGGCCGCTCACGAGAAAGTCGGAGAAGTCAGATGTTTCCTGCCATTGTGGGAGCGCGCCATCAGCTTCGATAGTGAGTTCCAGATAATCACCGAACCCCATGTCATACGGAGGAATCAAGGCGTTGGGGACGTATCCCTGGATCTGCCAAAGCGGCTTCATGTCCGTGTCATACAAGGTGTAGGTGCCTTCGTCGCGCACCTTTGCCCATATACGCAAATAGCCGTTGCTTTCGTCCCAGTCCTTCACCTTCCGTTCCCTTAAATCCACCCAAAACTCCAATAGTTTGGTCTTTTCGTCGTACATCGGGGGCACGAAAGATTCGTCACACTCCAATTCTGACATCACGCCGTCGTCGAAGGAGACCATTGTGTATTTGTCGCGTTTGTCGTAAGGGATGGAAATCCGGAGGAAACGGGCCTCGTTTTCAAGTTTTTCTTTTAATGTGGTACTCATAGGTTTATGTTTTTTGGTTTGAAGATAATGATCTTTTGTTCTTTTTTCTGTTAGAATCGCCTTATTGTTCTTTCGGCAACCTCTGTGACTTTTCTTGTATTTGTTTTTCGTCTTTCGCCACTTTCCGCTCCACCTTCTTGATGTCTTCCGCCGCAGGCAGTTCCTCTGGCTTTATTCCCCGCTGCCCCAGCATCCCTCTGACACTGGTGTTGTTCTGTACATGTTCCGCTGTGATGCCTTCTTCCCCTTGCAAATCTTTCTGCTCAACGTTGTGGTTGGTCATCTCCGTGGCAAGGTTTTTGGCGGCAATAGTCAGGGTGGGGAGAAAATCGGCCAAGGCACCGCTTTTGATGCCCAAACGTTGCTTCATCTGTTCGGTGGTGAGACCGCCAAAAAGGGCTTGGTCGCCTTTTGAGCGGATTCGCCCGAACCCTCTTTCGTCCACTCCACGCTGGTAGATGTTCTTGCTCAACTGTTTTTCAGAAGCGCGTAACCGATCCCGACTCTCGATTCGTGAGAGTTGATGAAGCCGTTCTTCGATGAGCTCAATTTTGCGGGTTTGCACAGCAAAGTAGCTTTGCGCAAAGGCAATCTCATCTTTCTTGGGATCACCATTTTGGGCAATAAGATAGCAGGCATAGCGGGTGAGCATGAAATCCTGTACTTCGCGTTGGGCACCCTTTGCCAAAGTGATCATTTTCGTGACCTCACGAAAATGATCGTCAATGTTGACACCCAGCGTTTTACACGTCTGCATGGCACGACCTATGGCAGTGGCAAAATTCTCCCATCGGGAATACCCTAACACTTGTTGTAACTCCCGGGCATACCATACATCCATTTCTTGCCCGTCGTCATCCTTTACGGTTTTGACGATTAAGTCGAAATCTGCTTTGTACTGTTGAATCTTTTGAATGTTCATGATAACTCTTGTTTTGTTGATTTGTTTTTCGATGTCCTTTCTCTTTTTGTCTTCTTTCAAATATTTTGTTTTCAATATGTTATAACCACAAACAAATATTTTTTTGTGGTTTGCAAATATACAATTTTTTTAATACAACAAAACAAATAAAAATATTTTGACTTATGATGGAATGTCTGTCGTGTCTCGCCCCAGAAAAGGCATTCTTGGTCAGCAGGGCTGCATTCCCCTACCAAGCTTCTGTCCCTACCGGGACACTTCATCGCCTTTCATCGTCTCATCGTCTCATCGTCTCATCGCCTCATCGCCTCATCGTCTCATCGCCCCCGCGAGAGCAACCTCCCAATCCTGTTCTTCCCGTTCAGCTCCGCCACCAAGATGATGCCGAAGGCGATGGCGACGGTGACCTTCAAGGCGGTGATGCCCGTGTGCAGGGCGGCACTAAGTTGCTCGGAAACAACGTTGTAGGTGGTCCAGAAGATGCCCGCGCCCGGCACCAACGGGAAGATGCCGCAGATCAGATAGACCGTGATCGGACATTTGCGCACGATGGCCAACACCATGGCCGTGAAGGTGACTAACACGGTGGCGAAGAAGACCACGTTGGCGACGGACATGTCCGAGTGGTTCACCAATATCAGATAGAGCAGCCACCCCAACATCCCGCATAAACCGCTGTCCAAGTAGTACTTGCGCGGCACGCCGAAGAGCACGGCGAAAGCCACGGTGCCCACGTAGGCGGCTAACAGCTGCACGAACATCCCCGCCGTCTCGGGCGCGGCAGTCAAGGCCTCCAAATGTTCCATCGTGCCGCTGAAGGTTGCGTCCAGCATGAACGCCAAGGCCACACCCATGGAGATGCAGAAGAAGGTGAGCAGCGCGTCCAGCAGCCGCGTTATACCGGCAATGTAGTCCTCATGCGCCATGTCGCGGATGCCGTTGGTGAAGGGCACTCCGGGAATCAGCGGGATGATGGCCCCGATGATCATGTTGCTGAGGTGTGTGCCCAGCCCCAGTCGGAACATCACCCCGCAGAGCAAGGTGGCCAGCAAGCCGCCCGTGATGGTGCCGGCGATGCGCGATAGGTGGCGGTATCCAACGAACAGCATATAGACCCCTAGCAACATTCCTGCCACCAAAGCGGCTAAACAGTCGTCGAAACCGCCACCGAAGATGATGCAGAAGGCCGCGCTGCCCAACGCGGAGGCCGAAATTTGCTCCCACGCGGGCTTCGGACGCATGGCGCGGATGGCCTTCAGGCGGCTCTCCAGCTGACCGAGGTCGCATTTGCCCTCTGCCACTTCACGGGAGAGCTGGTTCACCGCCACCACTTTGTCGAGACTCGCTCCTTTGATGGGGATGAACTTGGTGCGGGCGAACCCTTTCGCCGTGGCCATGATGCCGTTGCTGAGCACGAAGAAGCTCTCGTCATCGACGCCGTAATGGCCCGCGATGCGCCGCATGGTCTCGTCCACGCGCGAAATCTCTGCCCCGTTTTCCAAAAGGATTGCCCCAGCCTCGTAGGCCAAGTCCATGATTTTGCTGTTGTCGTCCATTGTTTATAGGTTTATATCTCCGCGTATCGCGCGTGTCTGCACGTATAGTTCTGCGTAAATCAGCGTGTTCAGCAGGAGAAAAGCTTTACCGCCTTCTCGCACTCACAATCTTCCCGATATATTCGTGATGAACACCTGCGGGGAAGTTCTCGTAACGCTTGCGCGGTATCTCTTCGAAACCTCTTTGATCGAACGGGCCGCGGTACATGATTTCGCATTCATACACTTCGCGAGCTTCCAAGTAGTAGGGTGTACCGTGCTCAGTGTAAGCCACATGCAAGCCCAGCGCCGCACCCTTGTCGCCGTCGCGGCCACTGTGCGTACCCATATACTCGAGCACGTCTTTGCGATCCTCGTCGAAGACCATCACGGTGAAGTACTGATAACGCTCCATGAACTCGTAAGTATAGCGGGCGGGTGCCACATACACGGTGATGGTGCTGAGGTTGTGCTGCCAAATGTTGCCCAACGCGCCCCAGCCGATGGTCATCGCATTGTGACTGCGCACGTCGCCGGAAGCCAACAGAAGACCGTTGCCCTTGAACCATACAAACGGGTTGATGTTTGCCGATTTTGTGTAGTCAAATTCCACGAAATCAGACTCTTGGATAGGACGATTCTCGACCTCAGGCTGTTTGCCTCCATACGTGTTATAGGATATGTTTTCGGGTTTCCACTTGTCTTTGGGTTTATTCTCTCCTGTGGGGTAGCCAATGACGATGGTGTTGAGCGGGATGAGGGTTTCGGGCAGCTTCAGAATGGCGGAGACATCCTTGCAACGATTCTGATCAGGGTAGGTTCCTGTCCAAACGGCACCGAGTCCCAACGCATTGGCAGCCAATAAGATGTTCTCCGTGGCGGCGGAACAATCCTGTACCCAGAACTCGCGGGCATCGCCGTTGAGAGCTTTCTTCAAGTCGCCACACACCACGATGGCAAGGGGTGCTTTCGCAGCCATGCCCGCGTAAGGATTAGCCTTGGCCAGCTCTTTCAGCTGCGCCTTGTCGGTGACGACCACGAAATGCCACGGCTGACGGTTCACGGCGGAGGGGGCCGCCATACCCGCCCGCAGCAACTGCTCGATCACCGCCGCATCCACGGGCTTGTCCAAATAGCTGCGCACGGATGTCCGTGTGGCGATATTGTCTAATACCGCGTTATGGATATTGCCCGTATTTTGAGCGTTTGCATCGGTTCCCGCGGTTAAAATAGTCGAAAAAACCAAAATGGCCATAATGTATTTTTTCATATTTTTGATTATTTTTGAGGTGCAAAATTACAATAATTATCACACCCACATAGGTTTTAATTTATTGTTGTCCAAACTCCTTCAGAAATTCCGTCATGATTTTCGGCATGGGATACTGGACAAGGGTGGAAAAATCTACAACCATCTGGTTGTCAGATGTTTTCGGAAGCTTTGCTACAGACTTGACATAAAAGTCCGCATGGATGATTTGGTGGCTGAGTACTTCGCGGAGACGGACAGTAGGCTCGCCAAAAGGGTTGTCCTCCCCAGCGGTTTCCACGAGCGGAAACTGGTACAGGTTCTTCCAGATATCGGAACCAGTGCGTCGTTCGATAATGGTCTGGTCGTCAGAAATATAGACAGTGTAATGAAAAAACCGGTGCCGCTGCTCTGTCTTTTTCTTCTTCACAGGCAGCACCTCCGTGAGCTGGTTTTTCAACGCATAACAGGTTGTGGCAAAGGGACATTCGTTGCATTTGGGATTTTTCGGAGTGCAGTGTATCGCCCCGAAGTCCATTGCCGCTTGGTTGAAAATTCCCGGTCGTGTGCCATCAATGTGACACTTGCAGATTTCCGTAATCCGTTTTACAACAGCGGGTTGAGATACATCATCGCACACTCCGAAGATGCGGCTGATAATACGAATCACATTGCCATCGACAGCGGGATAAGGTTGATGAAAGGCTATGGAGGCGATAGCCGCAGCGGTATAAGATCCAACACCCTTGAGTGCCAAGATGTTATCGTAGTCTTTGGGAAATTTTCCTTCATGCCGCGTCATGATTTCCTGCGCGGCGGCGTGCATATTGCGGGCGCGTGAGTAGTAGCCTAATCCTTGCCACACTCGCAGCACCTTTTCTTCCTCAGCTTCTGCTAACGCTTTGACATTCGGAAAGTTTTCGATAAATCGCAAATAGTAATCCCAACCCTGCTGCACTCGAGTTTGCTGCAGGATAATTTCAGAAACCCAAATCTTATAGGGGTCGGTTTCGCCGCGCCAGGGCAGATAGCGCTGATGCTCCTCATACCACCCGATGAGCGTGTCGGCGAATGACATGGTTACTTGTTCTGTATCAGTTGGAACAATTGATCCAGATTGGGCGTAAGGATGATTTCCGTGCGACGGTTCTTAGCTCTTGCTTCGGGCGTATTGTTCTCATCCAAAGGAAGATACTCGCTTCTGCCGGAGGCCGAAAGGCGAGTGGGCTCTATATTGCCGCTTTGCAGCAACGCCTTCACCACGGAGGTGGCGCGCATCACACTCAGGTCCCAGTTATCCTTGATTTGACCGCTACCATGGTAGGGCACATTGTCGGTGTGACCTTCAATTAGCACTGCAATTTCTGTCTCATTTTCAAGTACTTTCGCTAAATCCTGGATGGCTTTGAGACCATTCTCGTTGATGGTCCAGCTTCCGGAGGCAAACAGCAGTTTGTCGTCCATGGAGACATAGACTTTGCCGTCTTTTTCGTGCACATTCAGACCGCTGCCTTCAAAGCCTTTAAGCGCATTGCTGACCTTCTCCTTCAACGCTTTCACTTCAGCGTCTTTCTGTGCCAGAATACTTTGCATCTCATTGATACGCTGCTCCTTCATAGCCAATTCCACTCGCGCTTTCGCCAACGAATCCTGCTGTATGGAAAGCATTTTCTCTTTCACACCCATCTCGTCCTTGTATTTGTCGAGATTACCCAGTAAGTCGTTGATAGTGTTTTGGTTATTAGAAGAAAGGTCGGCAAAATTTTGCAACAAATCATCGTAATCTTTTTTGGCTTTATCATACTCACGCTCCACATTTTTGGCCTGACGATAAAGGCGCATTGTGTCAGCGCGAAGTTGCTCAACCTCAGCGGTTAAAGAGTTCACTTGTGCATTCAATGCCTTTTTGGCATCTTGACAGCTCTGATTTTCAGAAGTCATATAAGTCAACTCTTCTTGACAACGTTGTTGCTTGAGCAGCAGTTCGTTGTATTTCTGTTTGGCCACACAACCTGTAAACAGAGCGATTGCCGCAACAAAAACGGTTAATTTAAAGATACTTTTTTTCATATTTTGAATTATTCTCGCTATAACTGCAAAAATATAGCTTAATATAACTTCTTTTTAACAGATTAAAGAAAGATATAAACAATAGATTTTGAATAACATTACAGGGCGGTAACCTCTGTCATGGCCACCTTCTGCAGTGCAGTAGTGATGCGATCAGAATCTCGCTGACGCACGGAAATGGTATAGGTACAACGCATGTCGCTTTGACGATCAAGTACTTGTATTTCAGGATCTTTGAGAATTTGCATAATGTCGTTCATCTTGGAATATTCGAACACCACGCGATACCGTTCTTGAATGGTGCGTTCTTCGATAACAGCGGAATCCAAAGCTTCGCGTGCAGCCACCTTGTAGGCATTCTGTAAACCACTGACACCCAGTTTAATACCGCCAAAATACCGAACCACAATCACCAAAGTATTTGTCAGATCTTTGGAAAGCAATTGTCCGTAGATGGGGCGCCCTGCGGTGCCAGAAGGTTCGCCATTGTCATTCAGTCGGTATGCATCTTTGTGAGGACCAAGTATATAGGCATAGCAGTGATGTCGCGCGTCCCAATGTTTCTTTTGGATCTCTGCAAGACGCGTTTTTACATCCTGTTCCGTTTGAACGGGAAATGCGTAAGCCAAAAACTTGCTTCGTTTTTCGCTGTAGCTGCCTTCTGCCGGCTTTGCGATGGTTTTATAGCTATCTTCGAACATAAATCAACTGATTATCGTCAATATCAACCACTTTTTCAGGTGTTTTTGGAATATTTGGAGCCAAAAGTCCCTTTCCCCATGTTTGACCTCCAATCAAAATTCGCGCTTCATCCCATAACCCAGCTTCTAAAAATTTTTTCAAAGTTTTCTTTCCTCCTTCAATGATAACAGACTGTATTTTAAAGTCATACAGCTGTTGAACTGCCTCCTTTGCCTTTTCGGACAATGGGGTATAGGGCAAATCGGCAATCATGTCTGAACCGCGTTGCATCACAAAGCGTTGAGGATCTTTGCCGGGGTACTCGCGGGTGGTAAGCTGCGGACGATCGTTACGCATGGTGTTATACCCTACCAAAATGGCATCTTCCTCACTGCGCCACTTGTGGGCCAACACCTTCAACGCCGGGTTGGTGATCCAGTAAGTGCTTGTAGGTAAGTCTGTCCGGTCGATATCCATGTACCCGTCACGGGTTTGCGCCCATTTCAGGATAATGTAAGGCCTGTGCTGCTGATGAAAGGTGAAAAAGCGCCTGTTAAGTTCTTCACAATCAGCTTTGCAAACGTTTTCCACCACCTCCACACCGGCATCGCGCAGCTTCCGCACGCCGTTGCCGTTCACCTTGTCGTGATAATCGATGGAGCCGATCACCACTTTGGGGATCCCATATCGAATAATCGCATCGGCGCACGGAGGTGTTTTCCCAAAATGCGAGCAGGGTTCTAAATTCACGTAGAGCGTGCTTTCTTTAAGTAACTCAATGTTTTTCACGGAGTTAATGGCGTTTACTTCCGCGTGTGCTTGCCCACATTGATGATGATAGCCTTCGCCGATAATCTCGTCGTTATGCACAATCACCGCACCCACCATCGGGTTCGGACTTGTTTTGCCCAACCCCAAGGCGGCTAATTGCAGACACCTTTGCATATAGAGTTCGTCGCTCATGCTATTTCGGCTGCTGTTTCAGGAAATAGGAGAGCGGCTGAACCTGACGATCAAAGTGGAAATATTGGCACTGCACCAGATTCTTCGTGTTTCCGTTGAGGATGGCATAGAAATTATCGCGATTATAGGGTTCTTCATCAGCACGTTCAATCCCGCCAACAATCGCATCTAAATAGTAAGAATCCAATTCCATCTTGCGGAACATGTCCAAGGTTGTCTTCTTCCCATCTACATCTGTTAAAGTAATGGTTTTGAAGTGATTATATCTGAGAATAGAATCTTTAGCTCCCTCCGAAATATTAGAGACATAGATTTCATAGTTCTTGTCGCGATATTCTGACAACATATCCAGAAGTTTCACAGTGTCATAATCAGGAATTAACTCATTATGAACATTATATAAGCTAAAGAAACGGGGTCCAGACTTCTCAACATAATAAGATTCCTCAGGATTTTCAAAATCTTCCACTAAAAGAGATTGGATGCGTGTGATTTTCGTATCGAAGAGATCACAATTGTACCATTCCACAGGTTTAAAAGCATAAAACGGTGTGAGAAAACCGCGAAATCCAGGAATGTGAACAATACAAGGCTCGTCAAAATCCCCAATAATGGCGTAATTGGCCACATTGTCCATTGTGGAAGGACCCATATAATAGGTTTTCACGTTACGTTCCTTAGTGAAAAAAGGGATTCCAAACAGCTTGAACTTGGGCGCTTTCTGGTAAATTTCCACCTTGATAGCGTTCACAGACATCATTTTGTTGATGTTCGATTGAGCGGTTTTGGCCACAGTTTGCTGCAGGGTGATATTATGAATCGTTGCCAGTAAGTCATTCACCTTTTGTGGCATAGCCTTGATGGAGTCCTGCACATACCATCCATCGTCATGCCGCACCAACAGGGAATACTCCCCATTCATGTCGGCGATGAATATTTTGGTGATATTATTGGTGTCTTTTACCGCAAAAATATCAGATTTTAACTGATTTCTGCCGTGAATCACGCCTGTTTTGGCTAAAATAAGGATCAGACACCCTACGACAAGCAGGCATCCAAGAATGATAGCAATTGTTTTTTTATTCATTATGGCTTTGACTTATAATTCTAATTCCATTTTTGCTCCAACTTGTCAATTTCGTGTTGCAGCTTGGTTGGCAGTTCACTCTCTTTCATGCATTGGTGGCACTTCATCTCCAACGTGTACATGCGACCGATGCAGTAATTGGAATGTTTGCAAGGACTCTTGGTCACTTCACCGGAGTGTAACTTGTTAACGAAATCGGTATCATTGACGAGGGCGCGAGCCATCTGGAACGCGACAAATCCAGAGTCAAGCACTTTTTCCATATCTTCTTTGTTCACCATGCCGCCCACGTAAATCAAGGGCATTTTCACGGCTTGGCGGAACTTCATGGCGGTATCGAAGAAGTAGGCGTCTTTGTAGGGTACAGTGGGTATCATCCAACGGTTTCCGAGACGCAGGCCGAGTTTGAGCCACCAAAACTCTTTCATATCCATGTAGTAGGTAAGGGCTTTGATAGGCATGGCACCACGCATAACCTCCATCGGAGCTTTGCTGACGAATCCAGCAGAGAGCACCAATGCGTGAACGCCTAATTTCTCCAATTCCTGCGCCACCTTGATACAATCGTCCACTTGCATACCTGTGTCAAAACCGTCGTACATATTGGTTTTCACCACGATGGCCATATCATCTTTGGCCTCTTCCATCACGCGGGTGATGACGCGGCGCATAAAACGCATGCGGTTTTCGAGAGAACCGCCATATTCGTCTTTGCGGCGGTTGGTATAGGGTGACAGGAACTGGCTGATGAGATAACCATGGCCGGCATGCACCTCGATGCAATCGAAGCCGGCGCGACGGCACATATCTACAGCCTTGCCAAAATCATCGACTAAGCGATCTATGTCTTGCACAGTCAACATGCGGGTGAAGGTCGGGGAATAAAGGTTGAAGTTGCCTGATGCTGAGACAGGTTTCTCGCCGCAGGTGTCGCGGTGGGTCATGTTGCCGCAGTGCCCGATTTGGATGGAGGCCTTCGCGCCTTCCGCATGAACGGCATCCGTCAAACGTTTCAGTTCAGGGACAACCTCTTCGCGTAACCAGAGCTGGTTGTGGAAGGAGAGACCGCTTTGACTTACAGAAGCGTACGCTACGGTGGTCATACCAACACCACCACGAGCCACGGCCGTATGATAATCAAACAACATCTGGGAAGGACTGTTGTTGAATGCCATGTTCTCAAATGCAGCTGAACGTATCGTTCTGTTCTTCAATGTAATGGGCCCAATCTGACAGGGCGTGAAAATACTTGATTCGATCATTATTATTAGTTTTAGATTT
This sequence comes from uncultured Bacteroidales bacterium, assembly GCA_946409645.1. Lineage (GTDB taxonomy): Bacteria > Bacteroidota > Bacteroidia > Bacteroidales > WCHB1-69 > F23-D06. The sequence continues at coordinate 18,196 of CAMJXE010000001.1, read as the reverse complement.
TATGATTACGATAAAAGGTTAAAAGGGTGCATATCGGATATGCCCACATACCCTTATGCGTTCTTAAAATTGGTATCTTAAGCCAAGGGCAAAACTAAGCAAGTGTGAATAATAGTCCCCTTGGTTGATGCCAAAGACATTAACCATCGGACGCCAGTCAAGGCTCAAAGTTAAGGGGAATTGGAAATTGTATTCCATACCGATCTGACCACCAATGGGAAGACCTAAACGTCTGTATGTTACCAGATTACCCTTTCTGTCATAATGTGGCGAGTCGAAAAAATCGCCTATTCCCCAGGTAACCCCTGCACCTATTCCGACGTACCAGTTGAAATCGGAGACAATGTTCATCAGCCAGTCGTAGAAGATGACGGCCTGAATGCACTCGTAGCGGTATTTCCGAACGTTTAAATCCCCGTCTTCATCAATGAAGACACCTTTTTGGGTGATGAAAGGGGAGTAACCTGCGTCTATCTCCACCATACCATTTTCGGTTTGATGCTGGTAGGAGAGTTCGAAATTATATCCTAAGCGTGCACCGATGGTTTTCGGTTGCGCCATGACTGCTCCAAAGGTTAAGGCAATCACTATAACGATAAAAAAAATACGTCTCTTCATTATCAATTATCAATTAAAAAAAATTCTCTCAGCGGTAGCGGTGGTTCGCTCCATCACCTCTTTCACGGGAACTTTCATGATTTCAGCGATTTTCTGGGCGATAAGCGGGATATAGCTGCTCTCGTTGGGTTGGCCTCGGTGTGGCGTGGGTGCAAGATACGGCGCGTCGGTCTCTAACACGATGTGGTCAAGGCCGATTTTCGGGATAAGCTCCTGTAATTTGCTGTTCTTGAATGTCACGATGCCACCGATACCGATGACGAAACCGTGTTTGGCCGCCCATTCCGCTTCTTGGATACCACCGGAAAAGCAGTGTAAAACACCCGATAACGAGCCTGTCTCGTACTGGTTCAAAATCGGAATGGCCTCGCTATAGCCGTTGCGGATGTGCAGCGAAAGCGGTAGCTTACGGTCGCGAGCCCAATCCAACTGTCGCTGGAACACGATCTGCTGTTCCTGTTCGAAATCGCGGTCGTGATAGTAGTCGAGACCGATTTCACCGATGCCAACAATGTTGCGGTCGTCTATATGCGTCTCCAGTTCTGCCAGCACCTCTTCGTAGTTCTCGCGCACATCAGAGGGATGCAGCCCGATGAGCCCGAAGATGTTTTCCGGAAACATCTCCACCGCCTCCGCAATCAACGGGGGAGTTTGCGCATCTACGCAGGCGAGTAACACCTTCTCAACACGGGCATCCACCGCCCGCTGAATCACCTCGTGGAGGTCTTCAGGGTAGTATTCGCGGTATAGGTGCGCATGGGTATCTATGTAGTAGTTAGTCATTTTTTTCCGTCTTTGTTTCCCCCCACACTGCGCTTCGCTTGTGTGGGGTTATTTGCGCTTCGCGCGTTTTGCCTCTCCGAGGCTGCTTAATGAATTATGTTTATATACTATTTTTAGGATTGTCACTGATGGAGAAGACTTGGCGTTGGGTGAAGAGGAGGATGGCGGCGAGGACAGCACCAAGGACATCGGAAATAGTTAAAGAGATCCAGACACCGTTGAGGCCGTTCCAGCCGATTTTCATGTAAAGCAGTGGAATGAGCAGGCTCATCGGGACGAGGAAGATGACCTGACGGGAAAGGCTGGTAACAATGGCCACCCAAGGTTTGTCAATGGATTGGAAGAAGTTGGAGTTGACAATGGTAAAACCGATGAGCGGGAACATCACCATGCTATAACGCAGGGCGATGCGGCCCAACTCAATGAGGTGCGAGTCGGTGGTGAAGGCGCGCATCATGGTGGCGGGTATGAGACAGGCTATCACACTGCCTACTAAACCGATGGCCACGCAAATCCACATGGTCAATCCGTAAACGTGTTTTAGGCGATGTCCATGACCCGCACCGTAGTTGTAGCCAGCAATGGGCTGCATACCCTGGCAGACACCTATAATCACGAGTACCAAGAAGTTACCGTAGGTGTTGCAGATGCCGTAAGCTCCCACCGCGTAGTCGCCGCCGTAGTGCAGTAGCTGACTATTGAGTATGGCGACCACTCCGGCAGCGGCCAAGTTCATTAAGAACGGACTCATACCTATCATAGTGATGTTCTTGAAGATATAGCCTTTTGGCTTCCAAGCATGTGCTTTGAAACGGATGAACGACGACGGCTGCACAAAATGGAGGATGGAAACCACAGCCATGCAAAAAATGGAGATGGTGGAGGCGATGGCAGCACCTTTGATACCCATATCCAATACGAAGATGAAGATGGGGTCGAGGATTATGTTGAGGATGGCACCGCCCGCCATTATCAGCATCGCTTTGGTGGGGTAACCTGACGCGCGAATCAGGCCGGTGAGGTTGAATGCCACCGTAATCAGGAACATGCCAGGCAGAATGTAGATCATATACTCGCGGGCGTAGGCTATTGTTTCAGGCGTGGCACCAAACATCATCAGGATTTTGTCCAAGAAGAGATAACAAAACGTAATAACGCAAGTTCCCAACAATATCGTGAAAATCAAACTGTTACCCAAGATATTCTCCGCCCATTTGTTGTCTTTTTTGCCTAATACGATAGACATGCGCGAAGCAGAACCTACGCCAATCAAAGCTCCAAAAGCATGGATTATGTTCATTAGCGGCATCGTAATGACTAATCCGGCAATGGCCAACGCCCCAACGCCGCGCCCAATGAAAACGCGGTCCACAATGTTATACACAGAGGCTATCACCTGGCTGATGACCGCCGGAAGGGCATAAATCCATAGCAAATGCCCTATATCTTTCGTTTCAAGTTCCTTTGTTCTATCTAACGTTTCCAATATTCTATACCTTATATTTTAAGCCCGCGAAAATACACTTTTTTTGCGTACTTCGAACACTGTTCCAGTAGTTTCAAATGCGAACTAACCCAGCACTACCACCACCGCATCTTTAGCTTTCTGGCATACACTCTTAGGCAACGTAATGGTATATCCATCGCCTTTTTTAGAAATAGTGGCTTTTTCGGAAGTACCTAAGATGGTGGCTTTCCCTGTCTTTACGGGTTTCTCCAAATTATTGAAAGTAAACGTGTTAGGCGCAGGTTGATTCTCAGGGAAAAGAAGCAGCGCATAACGCTGACCCTCTTTCGACTGGGTAAAACGCACTTGACCGTAACAATAAGGCAGACAAGGACGAGTATTGTAAATGGCTTTTCCATTGACGCTCAGCCACTTACCAATGTCTTGCAAACGGGAAACAGCGGTCGGAGGCAGCGTGCCCTCGGGAGAAGGACCAACATTCAACAAAAAGTTACCGCCTTTCGCCACAATGTCTATCAGCAAGTGAATAAGACGGTTGGTGGATTTGTAATTGTCGGTGGCCACGTATGACCACGAATCGCCCATCGACATGCAGGTTTCCCACGGGTAAGGCAGCAGCGTGTCAGGGACCTGCTGCTCGGGGGTGCGGTAGTTCTCGTATTTGCCGTGCACGCTGCGATCCACAATGATGAGATCGGGGTTGTTGGCACGCACATCCTTCGCCACGCGCGGCATGTCGATGTCCTGAATCCAACCCTGGCAACCGAGCCAATCGCGGCACTCCTCATCCACACTCCATGCGGGACGCACCCAGCCGCCATCAAGCCAAAGAATGTCGATGTCCCCGTAATTATTGGCCAACTCGTGCAGTTGCTTGCGAGTGAAATCGCAGTATTTCTCCCATCTCTCAGGATTTTTCGCCGGGTCGTAGTTCACGTTGCGGTCTGGGGTGGCCCACTCCGGAGCCCAGTAGTCTGGACAATGCCAATCGGGTTTCGAGAAGTATAGACCGGTCCAAAGCCCCTGATTCCGGAAGGCACTCACCAATGCACCCGTCACATCGGCGTTGGGATTGCGGGAAAACGGACAGTCCTTGCCCGTAATAGCATAATCGGTCTCTTTCGTCTTGTACATGCAAAAACCGTCGTGGTGTTTGGTGGTGAACACGAAGTACTTCATGCCGCACTCTTTTGCTAACTTCGCCCACGATTCGGGATCAAATTTCGTAGGATTGAAAGTCTTGTTAAGAGCTTGATAACGAGCTTTGTAATCGGTATAAGGTTCACCATCGCGGTTGATCCACGGCTCGTTGCAAATCGACCAAGATTCCACCACACCCCATTGTGCATAGATACCCCAGTGCATCATCAACCCGAATTTCAGATCCTGCCACTGGTCGATGCGATTCAAAATAACCGGATCTGTTTCAAATTGTTGTTCACTTTGGGCATATAACGTTGGTAAAGAGACTATTACACAAAACACCAACCATACCTGGAAAAGGATAATTTTCTTAAAATTCATACGCTTAACGAATAAAATGAAAGTGCAAAGATAGCATTTTAAGAAAGAAATTTTACTTTTGCCCCGAAATTTTTAGCCAAAAAAGAGATGTTCACAACTGAAAAACAGACCACAATTCGATTCATGCTGTTCGATGACATGTCGCAATGCACTGATGATGAAGTAGAAAGACTGCTTCCGTTGGTGAGTGCACAACGACGCGAGGTGGCCCTGCGTTTCAAGTTCACCTTCGGACGGTTCACCTGCCTGAAATCCTACGTGATGTTGCAGCAGCTTGTGCAAGAGGTGCTTGTCGAAACCGATGACCATTGGATGCCGTTGCAAGAACGTTTGAAGGAATGGAAAGGCAATTTCGAATACAACGAACACGACAAGCCCTTTATGCAGAGCCGGTTAGGTGGTCGCATCGAAGGAGTTGATTTCAGTATCAGCCATTGTAAGAATGCCATCGCAGTGGCATTGTACGACCAACCTGTGGGTGTGGATGTGGAGAGCTTTCGTCATGCGGAGGAGCCACTCTTGAAACGCACCATGAATCCCGAGGAGCAGGCTGAAGTGCTCAATGCCGCCGACCCTACTGAGGCCTTCACCCTTCTCTGGACCCGCAAGGAAGCTGTACTGAAACTGCGTGGCACGGGACTGGTGGATGACCTCCACAGCGTGCTGCTCCCGAATCCCGGACTGCCTGTTACATTGAGAACTACGGTGAACAGGGAGAAGCAGTATGTCTGGACATTGGCGTATTAACGGAGGGTCGTTGGTTCCAAGATAAACTTTTCATATCCGCAAACCAGATCGCAGCCAAGTATTTGGCATAGGTTTGGCATGGATTTGGCAAGCGAATGCATCCTCATTTCTTCGATAGTTCTTCGATAGTTGTTCGATGATTTATCGAAGAACTATCGGACAACTACTGAAAAAATAAGGACTCTGACACTTGGTTGACCCTTGCCAAATACTTGGGAAGAGCGATGCAGATACGAGACAAACCGTATCGAACAGCACCCTTTATTTTCGAGAAATCATTTTATTTTGTCGTCACGGCTGCCGCCAACGAAAGGTTATCAAAAGGGCGCGGCCCCACGGCCACACAGACGGTGCGTGTTTCGGGGCAAAAAAGAGAAACAATAATCCTTTTCCCGCAATAATGCGTCAATTTTTACAATTATTTGTTAATAATATTCTGTATATCAGCGTGTTAGATATTTTTCATATCTTTGCCGGATCTTTAAAACAAACGACCTTTGAAGACGGAAAATGTTGACAGACATCATGTTGACCTCACCATGGAGGTAATGGCGAGTTTCCCGAACGGCGGGAAGGTGGTGGTGTATAACGCCATTGACCGCACCACGGATGATTTCCGCCGCATCTTGAGTTGTGCAAAATATTTCGCTCAACAGGGGAGGTCAGTAATAATGACCCCGAAACTGAATGTCACGTACAAAAATCCTGCGTATGACATGATTTATGGCACGTTGAAAGGAACACCATATTATGGTAAATGCCCTGATTTGTCAGTGGATGGTATTTGGTATGAGCATGAAAGTTTTTCAGGGAATTTTGCAAAGAAATCCTTCAGAAACATGTGCAATCATGGTTCAAAACAATCAGCAAGAATCATAGTGGATTATTGCGGCCTCACAGATGGTTATATGCTGCGATCAATAGCCAGTAGAATTGCTGTAGGTATTGATATTCAAGAAGTTTGGATTAGATATGATGACATATTGCGATTGATATATAAAACTGAAGGCCAATGATATAACCATTGACCCAGTGCGCGACGAATCCGCAGAATCGTCAGTCAGGATTGTCTCCTGGCTCCGCTGCAAAGATACATTTTTTTTAATTCCACAATATCACTTGCTTTATTTTTGAAAAATCATTTTTTTTGTCGTCACGGCTGCCGGCACCGAAAGGTTAGCAAAAGGGCGCGGCCCCACGGCCACGCCCTTTTGTGATGCGGAATGTAGAATTAAGAATGCGGAATTCAGTCGCGGAGACAGCGGACGGAAAATCCGTACCACTTGCCATCGTTGCCCCCGCTCACGTGCGCGTCGTAGTAGTTCAGGGCGCGGCACCACGCGTTGGTGCTGGTCTGCGCAGAAGACCAGAAGACGGCGCTGAAGCCCGCGCTGAGGAACTGCGAACCGAGGCAGATGCCTGCCGGAACGGCGGAAAAGCCCGTCGCGTTGTTCAAACTCGGGTCGTTGCCCACACCACAGGTCCATGAAGAAGTGCTCCACCCTGTTGTACCCGCCAATGCCTTGGCTATAGACGAGATGACGCTTCCGCACACATAATCGCTCTGACTGCCCACATAGTTCGTCAGCTGCGCCATCGCCACCGCGACGGCCAGCACCATGATGGTCATTGTAATCAGTTTCTTCATACTCTTTATGTTTTGGTGAATACTGTTGTTCTGGTGTCCCAGGGCTCGCTGCGCTCACCCTGGGTTGACACGTGTCGGGCCTGCAGCCCTCTTGGAAGAGTGCTAAGACCGGGACGGCCTCGTTAACTGCTAACTTCTCACTATCTTGAACGTCTTCAGCACCCGCTTGCCGTCGCGCAACTCCAGGTAATAGGTGCCTGTGGCGTATTGCCCGATCTGGAACGGAGTGAGGTCGTCGGTGACCATAAGAGATTGCAGTTGTTTGCCGTTACCGTCGTAGAGGATGGCGCGGAGGCCGTCGGCGGGAATCTCGAAGCCGTTGAGCCGCAGCTGCGCGAGGTTCTCCGTGGGGTTGGGATAGACCACGGCATTGAGGGCAATCTGCGGATATTCGTCAACCCCCACGGTCATAATCTCGTAGGGTTGCTGCACGCCCTCCGCAATAGTGATGGAGCCATTGCTGTTGGCGGCACTCTCCACCGCGATCTGCCCGACGGTATAACTGACACTGCCGCTGTTGCTTTGTGTATCGCCACCAAGAGGGACGATGGCGGATTGCGCGAAGGTTGCTCCTGCTAAACTGAGCAAAGATACGATTAAGGTTGTGATTCTTTTCATGTTCCTATTTGTTTAATTGTCAATAATTTCATCCTTCATGAAGCACACAAAAAGAAAGTGGAGCTTTTGATTCGACAGCATCCACGAAGTAGGGTCTGGACTCCCTGATTACAAGATACTGAAGACCCAGCCCCACCGTATTGGCAATAAATACTCAATAGGCAAGCCTGATTTCCGATATCCGTGTAATCGTCAGCAAATTGTCCAGATTCACTTCGACGGATAAGCGAAAACTCGCTTTCTTTTCAATAAAAAACCGTTGCCTAAAATTTGGATAGACAACGGTGCAAAAATACAAAAAAAAATATAACCACAAAAAAAAACGTAGAGACGGTGCGCACACCGTCTCTACAGTTGGAATAATTGTCTAACAAGCTCTCTTACAGCCCAAGAATCATCTTGGCAAGGTCTTCCGAAAGTTCTCTCACACCTTTGTCGGGTAATTTCACATCTTTGGTCTCCACCGGCAACAGAATCACCGTTTTGCGGCCCGTGAAATCATACGAGGCTTTCACCTCCAAAAGGTCAATGGTCTTTTTCCAGTCTTTGTACTTTCCGACCTTGACTTGGGCCATCATTCCCATACAGGAAAACATCAGGATGGCCAGGATAAGGGTTGTTTTTTCATTGTATTAAGGTTTAGGGTTTAGGGTTTAAGGTTTAAGGATTAAGGTTTAAGGATTAAGGTTTAAGGATTAAGGTTAGAAGGTTAGGAGGTTAGAAGGTTAGAAGGTTAATATTATGGGGTTTATAAAAAACTTCCTTGAGCAGCCCCGTTAGGGGCAAGAGCTTGGTAGCAGGTTTACGATTCTTCCGAGAAATTGTCAATCTCCTCCCGCAGGTTCTCCATGATGAAGCTCTGTCGTTGCGGGGTGTTTTTGCCCATGTAGTATTCGATGACCGCGTCGATGTTGCTCTTCGCGTCCAAAACCACCGGCTCCAATCGGATATTCTTGCCGATGAATCCCTTGAATTCCTTTGGCGATATTTCACCCAGACCTTTGAATCGTGTGATTTCGGGTTTCTTTCCTAACGATTTGATAGCCTGCAACTTCTCCTCTTCCGAGTAGCAATAGACCGTCTTCTGTTTGTTGCGCACGCGGAAGAGCGGTGTCTGCAAAACATACACATGCCCCGTGCGGACCACATCGGGGAAGTATTTCAGGAAGAAGGCCATCAGCAGCAGCCGGATATGCATGCCATCGACATCGGCATCGGTGGCGATGATGATGTTGTTGTAACGCAACCCATCGACACCGTCCTCGATGTTTAGCGCGGCCTGCAGCAGACTCAGCTCCTCATTGGAATAGATGGCACTCTTCGACTTGATGATGTTCGCCGGCTTGCCCTTCAGGCTGAAAACCGCCTGTGTGTTGGGATCGCGGGATTGTGTGATGGAACCGGATGCCGAGTCGCCCTCGGTGATGAATATCATCGTCTCCAACCCACGCGAGTCGTTGGTGTTGAAGTGGTACTTGCAATCGCGAAGCTTCTTGTTGTGCAAGCTCACCTTCTTCTGGATTTCCTTGGTCTGCTTTTTCAGATTGGAGATGGCAATGCGCTCTTTTTCAGCTTCTTGTATCTTTTTCAGAATCACATCGGCCACATCGGGATGCTTGTGCAGGTAGTTGTCCAACAAGCGGCCGATCATGTCGTTCACGTAGTTGCGGATGGTCTGCCCGCCGGGCTCGATATGTTCGGAACCCAGCTTGGTCTTGGTCTGGGAGTCGAAGATGGGGTCTTTGACCTTGATGGACATGTTGGCGACGACGGAATTGCGGACATCCGCGGGCTCGAAGTTCTTCTTGAAGAAGTCGCGGAAGGTCTTGACGATGGCCTCGCGCATGGCCTGCTGGTGGGTGCCGCCGTGCTCCGTATATTGGCTGTTGACGAACGTGTAGTACTCCTCGCCGTATTTCCGGTTGGTGTGGACCATGGCGAACTCGAAGTTGTCATCCTTCAGGTAGATGGGCTCATACAAGGCGTTGTCGCCCACTTTTTTGTTGAGCAAATCCAAGAGGCCGTTTTTGGAGTAGAAGCGCTTGCCGTTGAAGTTGATGGTCAGGCCGCGGTTAAGATAGACGTAGTTCCAGAGCAGATTCTCGATGTATTCGGTGTACCATTCGTAGTTCTCGAAGATGGTGTTGTCGGGGAGGAAGGAGGCCATCGTGCCGTTCTTCTCGTCGGTCGCTTCGATGGGGTACTCCTTGGTCAGCAGGCCGGCGGAGAACTCGGCTCTTTTCATCTGACCGTCGCGCACGCTTTGCACGAGCAGGTGCGTGGAGAGCGCGTTCACCGCCTTCACACCCACGCCGTTCATTCCGATGGAAGCGAAATCACCCTTGAAGTTGCGGCCCGTGTTCATCTTGGAGTAGCAATCGACTACCTTGTTCAAGGGGATGCCGCGGCCGTAGTCGCGCACCGTCACGCGGTTTTCCTTGATGGTGATGTCAATGACCTTGCCATATCCGTTCATGAACTCATCGATGGCGTTGTCCATCACCTCCTTCAGGAGCACGTAGATGCCATCGTCGTGCGAAGAGCCGTCGCCTTTCTTGCCGATATACATGCCGGGTCTCGTCCGGATGTGCTCGTACCAATTCAGGGTTATAATGTTGTCGTCTTGATATTCTGCCATATCACTGTCTTACAATTGTCAAATCAGGTTTTTCGGTCTGTAGAGACGTGCCATGGCGCGTCTCTACAACGACGTTTCATGCGCGTCCATACAAGGTTACATAATGGTTTTGCCGCATTCTTGAAAATGCGGTGCAAAAGTACAAAATTTTCTCAGAACCTCCTGCTATATCCCACATTCAAAAATCCCTGCGTGCCGATGCCCAATTCGATATTGGCGGCATTGTCTTTGCCGAGTGAGACACCAAATAAAGTAATATGTGTGGAAGGCAGAACAATAAAGCGCCCATAATCATTAGAAAACCATCCTCCAGTGTAAGTATCCCATTTGACAATATCCTCGTTACTGGCAATGCGCACGGTGACACCCAAAGAAAAATTCATATAAAATGAATAATTCTTCCTCCTATGAAAAGTGATACGATATTGTGGCTCCAACGACCAATAGGTGAAGAAACCCGACCGATTTCTGTCACTATTTTTGTCAACTATTTTGCTGAACAACAGGGTGGTGACGATGCCCAAACTATGATGTGGGGTGAAATGGTATCGGTAAGAAAGCGAAAAAGTGCCGATATTATACATAAAAAAAGGGTCTTTTTCCGACACGTATCCTTCGTATGGCACGGGATACACATCCGATAGGACAAAAAACAATGACGGCAGGGAGAACGCGCCCGTGGAGATGCCGATTTCGTGGCGCTTGAGATCCGGAAGCGAATCATTCTCTTGTGCAACAAGCGACCCGCAAAACGCGAACAATATGCTGATAAGAAAAATTTTTTTGCTCATAGTGTTGATTTTGTTATTTGTTACGCACACAACGTACCGAAGCGACATCATGATTTTTTGTATCAAATTGAAATTGAGTGTTATTGTAATAATCCATGGTAACCATATCTGTGCGGAAAAAATCCCCATAATCGGTAGAAGACCAAAAGCAACTTATGGGTTTGCTACCGGAATATTGCTCAACCATTCTACAAGGAAGAGCGGAAAACTCAAAACTGTTGATTTCCGCAGAGCTATGGATTCCGTTAGAATCAGGGCCCCACCCTATTGTGGAACAAAGCGCCCCTACGACATCGTCCGTAAACCGACTTACATACAGGCCCAACTCAATCCATTCATAACTGGTGGGCAGATGCCAACCATCTGGACAGATACCTTGCTCCTGTGTGATATTATCCATATACGTCCATGCATATACTGAACCATCTGTATCTGTTAAAGGATTTAAAGCCAGCAGCATCCCATCTTTAAAGATACCCATATTCGTCAGGTGCATTTACAGGATCGGCGACACAACTGAATAAGTCTATGTCCACAGGCGTTCCGTCAGCGTAATGCGTGGTGCGCAGATTCTCTTTCATCCAACATTGGTCACCGATTTGCACGGCATTGTAAGTGTTTCCGTCATAGTCGGTTATTGCACTCTCCAATACTATGACCAAGGGCTCTTTCTCGCGACAAGATACGCTTGTCAACAACAATACAACAAAAAATGTGAATAGAATATGTTTCATAAGTCAAATTTTCCATTAAAACCGATAATTGTAACCAAATTTCAACACACCCTGTGTGCCATACCCTAACTCAAAGGTGGCGGCGTTGTTTTTGCCAACCGAAAGTCCGAGAAAATTAACGTGTAGAGAGGGTGCAAAGGAATAACCGGAGTGCTTATCTTCCACAGGGTATAAATCTCCGTAATAATACGTGGTAAATCCTACAAAAAGGGAAGAATAAAGCGTGACCTTTTCAGTAGTATAGTAATGAACGTTGTATCCGAATTGTACTGAAAAATAATGCACATAAGTATTCCGATAATAACGGATATCAGTAGGACTGTGATAAAAATCATTACCATTGATATCTGTAGCAAGGCGAGATTGATGCTTATACATAGCCCATGAAAAATCCAAACTTAGGGAATTATGACGGTTAAACCAACATCGGTAATATACATTTGCGCTACCGGACCAGATAATATCACCCTGAATAAAAGGATGTAAATCCTTATATTTCTCATATTTACCGTATGGAATAACCCCAATAATGGGGAACAATCCGTACGATACCCCAAGCTCATGTCGGGGATAGTCGCTCGTTTTTGGTCCTTTATACGTCATACTATCCGTTTGTGCCGGCGCCACGCCGCTCAACGTTAACATAATCAGCGCGGCGGATATGATTTTCTTGACGTTGTCCATGATGAAATCTTTTACATCTGCAAAAATACTTTTTTTTAATTGCCTCATATTATATTTGCCATCCTGAGCCTCTCCCTCCGTGCGCAGGAGCGGGTCGAACAACGCCTACGCCAAAATCACGGTTCACCGATCGCTTGATACACCTTTAGTGGCCGCCGTTTGGACGATTCAGGCGGCGGATCCTGCGCCATCGTCCAGTCGTTGACATAACGGCAGCAGATCCCGACAATCCTGCCGTGCTCCCGCCGGTATTGCTTCTCCCAAAATTTCGCCTTGTCCATTCGATACTGTTGCCGACTGCTTGCTCACCACTCACTAATCACTGATCACTAATCACTAATATCATAACTTGAAAAATTGAAAAGGTGACAGCCGGGGGCAAAAATACGAAACTACCGCCACTCCGCGAAGCAAGAAAAGCCATACCGAGTCTCTACAACGCTCCACCTCCGTATTTACGTGCGCAAGGTATCGCCCTGCGGGGACGCAAAAGGACTTTGCACTCACTTTCTTCCGCGTGCCGCAAGCCATCTCTTCAACAGAAATGTGCAGAAATAGGGTATCGTGTAGAATTTTCCGTTGAATCCGATATTTTGGGCGCAGAGCTTTATCCCGTATCGTATGTCTGCATATTTGTCGTTTTCTATCAAAGCGTTCAGTGATTTCGTGGCTCCATTTTTCGCTTTCACCTCCACTGGGACGAGACTGTCCGTATCCCGGATGAAAAAATCCATCTCTAATTGCGCATTCTCCTTTTTATAATAATAAAGAGGATACCCCATCTTGACAAAAGCTTCAGCCACAAGGTTTTCGTAAACAGCCCCTTTGAAAACACCCAGGTTCTGGTTTCTTCTCAAATCGTTGCCTGATTCTTCGTCCATAGCCGCCAGCAGAAGACTGTTGTCGTGGTAATAGATCTTGTATTGGTTGGGAATATAGTTCCCTTTCAATGGTAGTTCGGGAAATTGCAGGTTGTGGCAGAGATGAACCGTGCCGGAATCCGCCAGCCATTCCACACATCCGGCATATTCCCGGTTTCTGGCATTGGTTGAGATTTTCGTGATTTGGAACTTTTTGTTCTCTTTTGCGAGAAATATGGGGATATTGCGATACACATTCTTGATTTTGGCCTTGTCCAAACCTTTCGCGTATTTCACAATGTCTTCCTCGTAATCGGTCAGAAGCTGTTTCTGGAGGGGAAGCGTGTCGTGGAAAAGGTTGCTCTGAATGTAGTTGCTGACAATTTCAGGCATACCCCCTACTACCGCGTATTCCAAAAACAGCTTTGTCATCACCGACATCTCCAATTCGTTGAAAGGCGTGACGTTCACCAGATGTTCCAGCAAGGAATCCACCTGTGCATCCGAATACCCCTTTGCCCAAATAAACTCCTCAAAATCAAAAGCATACATAGTGATATCGGTCTTGTAACCTACGCTGTTAGAGGTTATGTCTTTGTAATTAATTCCCATAAGGGAACCGGAACAAATCACGTCAAAACGTCCGTCTTCCTTGAAAAACTTCAAAGAAGTGGCACAATCGGGATACTCCTGCATCTCATCGAAGAAAATAAGCGTGTCTCCTTCGATGAACCGGGTGCTGGGAGAGCGGAAAGAGATGTTGTTCAGGATGCTATTCACCTCGAATCCGTCTTGAAACACCAGCTTGTATTCGGGGTGAGTCACAAAGTTGATTTCCACAAAGGAGGTGTATGTTTTACCAAATTCACGCACAGAATAGGTTTTCCCCACCTGACGTGCTCCGCCGATGACAAGAGGCTTGTGGTTGGACTGTTTCCTCCACTCTTTCAAATAGTTGTCTATTTTTCTCCGCATAACTATTCACATTTTCTTGATATAGTTTTCGGCAAAAATACACATTTTATGAATATATTCATGCTCGTTTTTACACATTTTTCAAAAACACCGTCTTTCCGAGATGGTCAACCGCAATATCGATCGTTTCCCCGAAGACTTCATGTTTGAGCTGACCACCGAAGAGGTATCCGCTTTAAGATGACATTTTGGCATCTTAAAGCCACTATCGCAATTCAACAACAAAGTTGCCCTGCAAATCGAGGTGATCAATGACGCGCTGGATCAGCTGCGCGAGAAACAGACAGAACAGGACAATCCGATAGGATTTAAATTGCAGTAAGAGAACTCCAAACGACTTGAGTTTACATAATTAAGACGATGAATAGTATGTCGTCGTAAATGAAAAAAATGTATCTTTGCGGTCGAAAACCAATATGATGATGGATTATGACATATCTGAACCAATTTCACAAGGAAGTGACGAAGCGCAAAAAGCGGAAAATCGCCGCATCGCAGAAATCGCCGATGAGCTCAGCCGACTTTGCAGAGTATATGAAGCGTAATTTGGAGTTGGCGAAGGCAATGTAACTCCGATTGTAACCGAACAACGAGTGGCGGAACAGTTGGCGAAATCCAAAGGCTTTTGGATACCAATGACCGATGTTTTCCGTCTTGGTGTCCCGGACCCAGTGGCCATGAAAATGACACATACGTTTCAGAGCAAGGCATTTACAAGGTAAACAACCTGCTTAATAATAATGGCAGCATCGTTTCTCTACTTCAGAAAGTATTGCTGCACAATGCAATTTTCCCCGACACAGCATATTCATTCTATGGTTTCGCCGGATTCGATGGACGAACAGTACAGCCGGTTCTTTATCAACCTCGCGTTGCCGATGCCAGACCTGCCAGCCAGATAATGATAGATACCTATATGGCGGCACTTGGTTTTGAAAAGACTTCCGAAGAGGGCCGTTTCACCAATAGGGATTATGAAGCATGGGATCTCCTTCCTCGCAATGTTTTGGTTGACAACGAAGGGGATATCTTTGTGGTTGATGCTGAAATCAAACGATTGTAATAGAGTTGTTTATAATATATTTCCACGTATCGCTCGTATCTTCACGTATTATTTCATTGTTATCTACCATTCTTAACTGCTTCACCTTTGCGCTCTCCGCCTCTGTGCTTAGGTGCGCGGGGTATGGCCCTGCGGGGAGGTGGCAGGCGGAGACCAAACCGTGAAGCGAAATATAGAACGTTTCCCTCCTGATTTTATGTTCAGACTAACAGAAAATGAATGGGGAAAGATAAACTGTAACTTACTGTCTGACAATGTGCCATCACAGATTGTGATAGCATCACCCAATCGACGAAATAAGTCCGCCCCACCATACGCTCTTACGGAACACGGAGCGGTGATGCTTGCTTCCGTGCTTCGCAGTCCGAGTGCCGTACAAATGAGCGTGATGGTGACGAGAGCGTTCATCGCCATGCGGCAAGCACTCTCGTCCATGCTGTCATACGACCTGAAAATCGAGCAGCTTTCCCACAAGGTGGACCAACTGAACGCGCACGTTGAGGAAATTCTGCACGATCAAAACAACATTAACCAATTGCAGTCGCAATTCAACAACGAGCTTGCCCTGCAAATAGAAGTGATTAACGATGCACTGGATCAGCTACGCGAGAAAAAGATGGTATCGGAAAATTCGATAGGATTTAAATTGCAGTGAGAGAATTCCAAACGACTTGAGTTTACATAATTAAGACGATGAATAGTATGTACGCCATAAGTTAAAAAAAATATTATTTTTGCGATCGCTTACCAAGTTGTGGCACTTTTTTGTTTTTTTGCGTCTTAATAAAAAGTAAAATATGAAAAATATACGACTGACAATCATTTTTCTTGCACTTTTACTGTCGTGTGGACACGTTTGTATGTCTCAACAGTCAGACAAGCATATTTTGAAGACTCAGCGGGATATTGACTTGTTTTTTGAAAAATATGATGAGATTTATGATGTGTATCATGACTTTTACAAAGATAAACAGTTCGATAAGGCGATTCACTCGCTAAAAGAACTTGTCATATTCTTTGACACAACTGCTATTGACAGTCAGTGGGTGGATGCCAGGATTTACAAGGAAGAAATGACAGCCGATGTATATTATAATCTTGCTTGTTGTTACGCATTGACGGCACAAAAGAAACTGGCACTGGAAACACTGGAAAAATCCATACGCGTAGGTTACAAAGATTATCGTAATATGCTTAACGACAGCGATTTTGAGAGTATCAGAGAAGACAAGAAATTCAAATCCTTACTTGAAGAGATTAAGCAATATGACCGATTGACGATTTTGCAAAATTCGTCTGCCTATATCAAAGATGACAACGATTCGCTGCCGCAATTTGTTTATCAGGATTCTGGAGACTATCGTTTAATGAATGTCAGGGAATTTTTTGATCTGGACTCCGTTGCCGGTGACGGTGACGAGATTTCCAAGATCCTGAATATCCTTCATTTCGTTCATAAAGCTATCCGGCACGATGGGGGCAATTATGCGCTGTGTGAATTTGATGCTATAGATATCTACAATTATCACAAATCAACGGGAAAAGGTGTCAATTGTCGTCATCTGGCCATTGCTTTGAATGAGATGTATCTTTCGATGGACATACCGTCGCGATATGTGACCTGTATGCCATACGACGAAAAAGATCAGGATTGCCACGTCATCAATTCGGTTTGGTCGTCACAATATCAGAAATGGATTTGGATAGACCCCACTTTCGAAGCATACGTGAAAGACGAGAATGGTAATTTCTTGAGCATCCAGGAAGTGCGGGAGAGACTAATTGACGGTCGGCCTCTTTTCTTGAACGAGGATGCCAACTGGAATTATGAGAACAAGCAGACAAAAGAGTATTATCTGGAGGGCTATATGGCCAAAAACCTGTATTGGTTTGATTGCGTGACAAATTATTGTTTTAATCCGGAGAGCAGATATAGGTATGTGAAGAATAAGCACGTGGTTTTAACACCGTCAACATACAAAACGCCATCAACATACGAAAATTCCAGCGATTGGGCCGTTATCACCCACGATGCCGATTATTTTTGGCAAACTCCGACAAAATAAACGATATGTAACGGTGTGGGGGCGAGGATAATCATTCGTCCCTAAAATGCAATTATACCATTTTTGGTCCGTTGTAGAGACGCGCCATGGCGCGTCTCTACAACGATCCGTCAATGTCATTTTTATAATATTGATTCTTAATGAATTAAAAGTATTTTGCTCTTGATTTGTTTGCTTTAATTTTGTAACTTTGCGGGCAAACAATATCAAAGATGAAAAAGAATATTCTATCCTCCGACAACTCCATTCAAGACATCATTTACGACATCAGAGGTGCCAAAGTTATGCTGGATTACGATTTGGCATCGATGTATGAAGTGGATGTTTCACAACTTAAGAGACAGGTCCGCCGCAATATCGATCGTTTTTATGTTTGAGCTGACCTCCGAAGAGGTATCCGCTCTAAGATGCCAAAATGGCATCTTAAAGACAGGCCGAGGCCAACACAGTAAATACCTTCCATTTGCATTCACTGAAGAAGGGGTCGCTATGCTGTCGGGAGTTCTTCGCAGCAAAGTTGCCGTACAAGTAAACATCAACATTATGCGTGCCTTTGTTGCTGTGCGTCAAGCCATTGCTGCGTTGCAATCATCAGAATTGAGGTATGAGCAGATTTCCCGCAAGGTTGACCAGCTGAACGCGCACGGTGAGGAAATTCTGCACGATCAGAACGACAATAACCAATTGCAGTCGCAATTCAACAGTGAGGTTGCCCTGCAAATTGAGGTAATTAACGATGCATTGGATCAGCTGCGCGAAAAAAAGACGGAACCGGACAATCCGATAGGATTTAAGGTGTAGTTTCGCCCTTGCGATGGCGTACACAGATACAATTTTCAGTGATTATCGTGACCCTTTCTTAGACAGCGACTACTGTTCATTATTCCATAAGCACCTTCAAGGCATCATCCGCATAACCCAATTCGTGGCCTAAGGTTTGGAGGTACAGTTTTTCGGCGGGATGGAGTGTGCCGTCCGC